>JBLMXE010000236.1:0-5348 GCA_050257615.1 Chlamydiota bacterium
GCGAAGCAACAGCTTGCCCTGATGGTGGGCGTGACCGTCTCCGTATTCGCTATTGGGCTTACGCTGAACCTGATGAATACCGGATTGGAAGAGTTCCGTCCGGCGAGCATCGCTGTGGACATCCACAATCTGCCCGTAGGCGTGACGGAATACTCAGGCAAGTTTGACCGGCAGACCGTGCCCGTAGCCACCGGCAAGGGCCCGGCAGGCAGCGCCACGCAGACAACGCAAGAGCAATCCGTCCAGGGGATGTCGCTCTACACCTCCATTAATTCACCCACGGTCCCCAACGGTTACTACTTCTATAACCCGCAGAGTGGGAAGTTTGAGATCCAGTGGATTCAGGGAATCGGCAGTGCCCGCGCCGCCGCGCCACAGGCGCAGTTGATGGCGACGGTCATCAATGGCATCCTTCAGCGCCGCCTGCCCTGGGGATTGATCCTGCTGGGAGTCTTCCTGGTGATTGCCGTGGAGCTACTGGGTATACGCTCTCTCTCGTTCGCCGTGGGCTTTTACCTTTCAATTGCCACTACTCTGGCCATCTTTGCCGGCGGCGTGGTGCGCTGGCTGGTGGAATCCGCCGCCAAACGGGCGGGAGAAAAGGTGGAAGAAAGCGAAGTCAGTCCCGGCGCGCTTTATTCCAGCGGCCTGATTGCAGCCGGCGGCATTGTGGGCCTTGCGGGAATGGTGATCAAGGTCATGGAAGCCAAGCACTGGATACCCGAAGGCGCCATCTCATGGGGCCAGAAGATCCCCGCGCTGGCTAACAGCAATACGCTCTCAATCATCGCATTTGGCTTGCTGGCGCTTTCCTTGTATCACTTTGCCAGGAAACCGCTGAGCGGGGAGAAGAAATAGAGTTTTCCCGAGGGCATCCAAACGGCAAGATAGCGGGCCGCGAATATATGCAGCAACGACGCGAATGAGATTTGATTTCGTGTTCATTCGCGTTGATTCGCGGCCATTAGTTCTTCATGCAGCTTCCCGGTCACGCCAGATTCCGAATTCATCGATGTCCATCGCGGAAAACATCGCGCACGTTCGCAGCCGGATCGCCGCAGCAGCCGCGCGTGTGAAACGCGGCCCGGATTCGATTACGCTGATGGCCGTGAGCAAGACCGTGGAGCCGGAGCGCATCCGGGAGGCTTACGCCGCGGGTCTTCGTGTGTTCGGAGAAAACCGCGTGCAGGAGTTCGCGGAGAAAGCCCCGCTTCTTGCCGGCCTCAAAGACGCCCGGTGGCATCTGATCGGACACTTGCAGAGCAACAAAGCCAGAAAGGCCGCCGAACTCTTTGCTGCCGTCGACTCCGTTGATTCCCTGCGGCTGGCTGAAAAGCTCAACCAGGCGGCCGAGCAGGCGGGCAAAACGCTGCCGGTATTGATTGAGATCAAAGTGGGCGGGGAAGAGACCAAGCACGGCATTCCTCTGGACTCTCCGGAGTTGGAGAACCTGCTGCGCGGCGCGGCCAAGCTTGAACATCTGCAGGTTCGTGGGCTGATGACCGTGCCGCCGTACACGGAAGACCCCGAAGGCGCGCGAAACTACTTCCGCTGTTTGCGCGACCTGCGTGACCAGATCGCCGCGCGCAAGCTACCACACATCCAGATGGACGTGCTCTCCATGGGCATGTCGCACGATTTCGAAGTCGCCATTGAGGAAGGCTCCACGTGTGTGCGCGTGGGCTCGGCGATCTTTGGAGAGCGACCGAAGCCTCCGGCATGATTCCCATTCAGGAAAGCGCGAAAGGCGTGAGCTTTGCCGTGAAGGTCCATCCCCGAGCGCGCAAGAACCAGATCACCGGCGTGGTGGGTGAAGCGCTCAAGCTGGCGCTGACGGCGCCTCCGGTGGAAGGACGGGCCAATGAGGCGGTCATCGGGTTTTTTGCGGATTTTTTTGATATTCCGCGTTCCTCGGTTACCATAGCCAGCGGCGAAACCAGCAGGAACAAGGTTGTTCGCATTTCCGGCGTGACCGCGGAAATCGCCCAGCGCCGCCTGCAAGAGGCCCTGCAAGACTTCTAATTGGCCGCGTTAAGAACTGTGGGAAGACCGGAGAGAAGCCCGCGTGCCGGACCTGGTGGAAGAGGGTATTTACATATTAAGGAGAGTACAGGCCGGCCGGTCGTAATACACTGGCCGTTACCGGAAATCATCCTATGGAACAAACGCTAGCAGCCACAGCAACTCCCCAGAATGACACCAGATTCTTCGGCCACCCCCGAGGCCTGGCCACGCTCTTCTTCACGGAAATGTGGGAGCGGTACAGCTACTACGGCACTCGTGCCCTGTTGATCCTGTTCATGACGGCCAGCGTCCAGAGCGGCGGCCTGGGGTTTTCGGTGGTCAAGGCCGGGGCCGTGTACGGTTTTTATACCGCGATGGTCTACTTGCTGAACCTGCCCGGCGGCTGGCTGGCAGACCGCATCACCGGACAACGCCGTGCCGTGCTCTATGGCGGCATCCTGATCGCTGCCGGCAATTTCTGCCTGGCCGCGCCCAGTGTCACCGTCTTCTATGCCGGCCTCGGGCTGCTGATGCTGGGAACAGGCCTGCTCAAGCCCAACGTGAGCACCATTGTCGGCCAGCTTTATGGAACGGGCGATAAACGCCGCGACTCCGGCTTTTCCATCTTTTACATGGGCATCAATCTCGGAGCGCTCATTTCACCCCTGATTTGCGGATGGGTGGCGGCAGTAGTCAATTGGCGCATGGGCTTTGCCGTTTCAGGCGTGGGTATGGCGGCCGGTGTCATCCAATATATGTGGGGCGGCAAGCATCTGGGCCCGGCCGGATTACATCCTTCCAGCTCCGGCGACCCAGCGCGCGATCGAACACAGAAACGCAACGGCCTCATCGTGGGAACCATTGTGCTGGCGGCCCTGGTGGTTCTGGCAGTGCTGGCTTCCGTCGGGGTCATTCAGCTTACCGCCACGGCCATCAGCAATGGGCTGGGCTGGGTGCTGCTCGCCATCACCGTGATGGTGTTCTCCTGGATGATCTTCGGCAAAGGCTGGTCAACAGAGGAGCGCAAGCGCGCGGTTGCCATCTTTGTGCTGTTTGCCGCCGCCGCTATTTTCTGGGCGGCATTTGAGCAGGCCGGCTCTTCCCTCAATCTCTTCGGCGAACGCAATACCAATCGCGTAGTCCTGGGCTACCAGTTTCCCGCGGCGTGGTTCCAATTCGTCCAGCCGGCTTTCGTCATTATTCTGGCTCCGGTCTTTGCCTGGCTATGGCTGGCGCTGGGTAAGCGGGAACCCTCCAGCCCGGCAAAGTTTTCTCTCGGCTTGTTTCTCGGCGGGGCGGCTTTTGCCCTCATGATGCTGGCCGCTTCCTCCGGCGTGATTGTCTCACCCATGTGGCTGGTAGGATGTTACCTGCTTCAGACCCTGGGAGAGCTGAGCCTGAGCCCCGTAGGCTTGAGCGCCATGACCAAGCTGGCCCCGGCCCGCGCCGGCGGGTTTGTGATGGGAATCTGGTTCCTGGCCACCAGCATCGGCGACTGGCTGGCTGGCAAGGCCGGGTCCCTGTTTGAGTCCATGCCGCTGCCGACGTTGTTCGGCTGGGTTGCGGCCATCTCATGCATTGCCGGGGTGGTGCTGGTGCTTCTGATCAAGCCGACCAAGAAAATGATGGCTGGAGTGTCGTGAGTTTTTGGGAAGATCTGTCTCATTTTTCGCTGCCGGTATATTCGTCCACGAGGGGAGCGGTATCATTGACTGGGGTATTGGCAAGTGGGTAGATCATTGATCGCAGGTTGCAGGCAAGCGGTTCTTATCGCATTTTCTGTTCTTCTATTTCTCCTTTTCAGCGGCTGCCACGGACGTGAGAAGGCCGCCGGTCAAACGGGCAAGCGGTATGCCCTGAGCGGCAAAGTGGTTTCAGTAGACAAGACTGCAGGTACCGCCAACGTGGATGCCAAAGAAATCCCAGGTTTCATGGCGGCCATGACCATGCCCTATCCCGTGAAGCCCAAAGTTGAACTGGATGAATTGTCCGCCGGCGATATGATCACTGGGGACGTAGTCGTTCAGGGAGAGAAATATTGGCTGGAAAACGTCAGCGTTGTTGGGTACTCCAAACAGAGGGCCCCGCTTCCGGCCCCGCTGCACATCCCGGAAGCTGGGGATTCGGTCCCGCGTTTTACTCTGGTCAATCAGGACGGCAAGCATATTCAGCTTAACGGCTACCCCGGCAAGGTCCTGCTGCTCACGTTTATCTACACCCGCTGCCCTTTTCCCGACTACTGCCCGCGCGTCAGCCACGAATTCGCCACGATAGAACGGAATCTGGAGGCGGACTCAGCGCTCTACCCGAAGACCCACCTGCTCACCATCAGCTTTGATCCCGAGTTTGATACACCACGCGTGCTCCGCAAATATGCATTTTCCGTGAGTGGAGATAAACACTCCGGCCTGTTCAAGCATTGGGAATTTGCCGTGCCTCCGGCGGCGGAACTCCCAAAGTTGGCGAATTTTTTCGGTCTTTATTACGAGAAAGACAGCGGCCTGGTGACGCATTCGCTGGTGGCGGCCGTGATCGGCCCGGATGGCCGGATCTTCAAGTGGTTTCAGGGAACAGACTGGCATGCGGCAGATCTGCTGAAAGCGGCGACGGACGCGGCGAACCACACCTCTTGATGCGATATTCCTCTCAGAGGAATGTTAACTGCCAGCCGGCCCAACGGCAACAATGCTGTCCTTTCTGGACTCATACATAACATAAGAGGAGGGAAAGACAATGAGACTCTCGATTCGAAGTCTTGCCCTGGCGGCCGGCCTGATTTGGGGCGGGCTGCTTCTCTTGGTCGGGTTAATCAACCTCGCCGCTCCATCGTACGGCGCCAGTTTCCTGCAGATGATGAGTTCGGTGTATCCGGGATTCCAATTCTCCAGGACGTTTGGCGATGTGATCATCGGCACCATCTACGGCTTTGCGGACGGAGCCATCGCCGGCCTGGTTTTCGGCTGGCTCTATAACGCCTTTGCTTCGATGCCCGCCCGGACCAGGGGACTGAGCGAAAGCGAAACGCGCCGCGTAGCATAGCGCACGCCGGAAAGTCCCGCGGTTCCACACCGCAGCTGGATTATTGCTTGCGACGCCGCGTCCGGTGTCACGGGGCGTTTCATGTGCTGTTTTCCGCGCAGCAACACGCCGGCCAGTTCAAGAGCCCCCCAGACACTGTCAGCGCCTGGCTCCAGGCCGGGGGCTGCCTCATTCTATGGGCATGATTCGGTACTCACGACAAATGTGATTAAATAGAGTATTCATACCCATGGACTTGAAAGCCATTCAGACAGCCCTGCATGAGCGCGGTATTGACGCCTGGTTGTTTTACGACCACCACCATC
>JBLMXE010000237.1:0-18067 GCA_050257615.1 Chlamydiota bacterium
GCGAATGTGGCCGTCGTCAGCCGACCTACCAACAAACTGGAGCTGGTGAACGAAGCTGATTCTGCAGGGATAGAAGGGGGCGTTCCCCTCGAGGTCGCGGTGAGGGTGGCACGACCCAAACACCAGCCATGGCAGCAAGCCTGGAAAAGGGTGGGCCTGGCGGCGGTCCTGATCCTTGTGGTTCTGACGGCCGGAACATATCTCTGGAAAAGCCGCCCGCCGGCCGATGTCTTGTCCTCCGGCCCGGTTCGTTCTTTGGCAGTCCTTCCACTTGAAAATTTATCCAGCAATCCCGAGGATTACTTTGCTGATGGCATGACCGACGAATTAATTACCGATCTGGCGCAGATCAGTGCCTTACGTGTGATCTCGCGCACTTCGGTGATGCCTTACAAAGGGGTGCGCAAGCCCTTGCGGCAGATTGCGAGGGAATTGAACGTGGATGCCGTGTTGGAAGGCACGGTCCTGCGCTCCGGCAAACAGGTTCGAATCACAGCCCAGTTGATCCGGGTTCCTGCCGACAAGCACTTGTGGGCGCACAGCTACGAAGGCAATGTGCGCCATATGCTGGAACTGCAGAAGAACGTGGCGCTCGATATCGCCGAGCAGATCCGAATCAAGCTGAGTCCACAGGAACGGTCGGCGCTGGAGAACGTGAGGGTGGTGAATCCGAAAGCCTATGACGACTACCTCAAGGGCCGATATTTTTTGAATAAGCGAACCACGGATGATCTAAAAAGGGCCGTCTATTATTTCAACCAGGCGATCCAGGACGATCCGACGTATCCTTTGCCCTATACAGGATTAGCCGACATTTACCAGTTGTCTGACCAGCCGCAACTGGCTCGAGAAAATGTAAAAAAGGCGCTCGACCTGGATGACCAATTAGCCCAAGCTCACAACTCCCTGGCCAGGCTCCTTTACCGGTTTAATGGGGATTGGGCGGGAGCAGACAGGGAATTCAAGCGAGCGCTGGAACTTGATCGCAACTCTGCCACCGCCCACCACTGGTATTCCATGTACCTTGCGTTGCAAGGCCGCAAGGAGCAGGCGATAGCTGAAGCGGAGAAGGCATACGAGTTGGACCCACTGTCGGGCGTTGTGGGCGCGAACCTGGCAAAGATTCTCCAGGAAGCGGGCCAGGACGATAAGGCAATCGAGCAGGCGAAGAAGACGCTGGATCTGGAACCAGGCTCGGGGGTGACGCACGCCGTACTGGGCATCGCATACCACGATAAACGGATGTACGCAGAGGCGGTCGCCGAATACAAGACAGCACTGCAGCTGGGAGGACCGCCCGAGGAGATACGCGGGCTACTCGGATATACCTTTGCGGTGTGGGGGAATCGAATGGAAGCAGAAGAGATGATAGCCGAATTAAAAGCACGCTGGCCTGAGCATACGCACGCCGCCCTGGACCTTGCGGTCGTATTTTCCGGCCTGGGAGATAAAGAAAATGCATTGTACTGGCTGGGGCAGGCCCAGGAGGCGCATGTCAACGATTTGATCGGGATCGGTCGGGACTCGCATTTTGTGGAATTGAGAAGTGATCCACGTTTTCAAGCGCTGTTGCGGCAAGTAGGCGCGCCCAAGTAGACATCCAGGGTCGTTGCTCCTGGAATTTATCGGGGCCGGTACCGGGCTTTGCTGTTCACGCAAGAGATCAGGGTATTGGGCGCATGGTCGGCAACAGGAAGCAATCCATTTATTTCCGGTTGGCCTGTCATGCGAGAGGCGCGTGGGAAATTGCAAATTACAAATTGCCGGACTACAAATTCAGGAGGCGGGCTAGGTTGCCGTCCCCACGCCCTGGAAGATCGGCCCTGTTTTTGTCCCTTCGGCCGGCCATCAGAAAAGCAGTCCCCAGTTTGCGGTTAGCCCGTCCTCGCCAATGACTGAGGACGTGAGAAGCTGCGCAAGAGAAAATCTCTGGCGCTCGCCAGCACTTTCTCTCGTGTCGCGGGATCTGGCAGCAGGCGAGCAATTTCCACTGCTCCGATCATGGTGGAAAAGATGGCAAAGAAAGCCCGTTCTTTGTCCCTGTTTCGGCGGCCAGGCATAAACGGAAGCATGCGGCCCTTGTAGTTCACTAGCGCCGCCAGGATCTGAGGCTTCATCCGCGCATCTACCCGGGCGAGTTCGGGCGCCAGCGTGGCCAAGGGACAGCCGTGTCCGGGATATTCGCACATTTCCGGTCGCAGGTAGGTCTTCACAATTGCCTTCCATGCCGCATTCGGGGGCGACTGCTCAGCGGCACGAACCAGAGTAGCGATGACGTCACGAAAACCCTCTTTCAGGGACTCAATGAGCAACTCGTCCTTGCTCGCAAAGTGTTTGTAAAAGCCTCCGTGAGTGAGGCCAGCGTCGCGCATTACCGCGGCAACGGCCGCGCCGTTCAAGCCTTCGGCGCGAACGCGCTGGGAGGCGTCGCGCACAATCTTCCGATGGATTTCCGCTTTATGTCCGGGTTGATAACGCATGACCATAGGATGCTTGGGACCATCCCAAGATGCAACTTGGCAGCCAGCCAGGCGGGGATCCAAGAATTCCCGGAATCCATAAGATGATATGCATCATCTTATGAGGCGAAAGGAGAACTTCCCATGTCCCATCCAATTTTGCCCGGGGCCGCTTCCGGCGTGCCCAGCGCGCCTACACCTACAACTACCGCGGTGCTGGTCATTGAGACTGCCAAGCAGGGCGTGACCGCTCAACAAATCATGGCCGTCATACCGGCAGAGATTCGGGCAACTGTGAAGCTCTACCTTGGCGGAAAAATCCGCCAGTGGTATTCCCGCGGCGATGGCAGAGGCGTCATCTTCCTGGTGGACGCGACGACCGAGGACGAGGCACGAGCCCTTATGGAAACGCTGCCGCTGGCGAAGGAACGCTTGATTGATCACGAGTACATTCCCGTCGGACCCTTAATGCCGCTCAGGGCATTGATCGGCCCGGCAACGCAGCAGTGACTCTACCCGCGAGAGCACTGCTGAAGAAAATGGACCCTCAGTTAGAAGGAGAAGATCATGATCAGACCAAGGATCATTGTGACTGGTGCGACCGGCAAGACGGGCAGCGTTGTCGTCACCGAACTGCTGAAAGCCGGCTATCCCGTGCGCGCCATGGTGCACCGGGAAGATAGCCGCAGCGCGCGGCTGAAGGCCCAGGGGGCTGAGATAGCGGTTGCCGACATCAGCGATGCCGAGCGTGTGGCCGACGCGCTGAAGGACGTCCAGCGCGCCTATTTTTGTCCGCCTTACGATCCGTACATGATTCAGGGCGCGGTCGGCTTCGCAGTCGCCGCCAAGGAGTCGCGGCTCGAACACGTGGTCGGCCTGAGCCAATGGCTGGCGAGCGGGTCGCATCCTTCGCTCTCGACGCGCCAGAACTGGCTAGTTGACCGGCTGTTTGCGATGACGCCCGGCGTCGCCCATACCATCGTCAACCCGGGGTTCTTTGCTGACACCTACCTGGTGACAATCGGGATGGCGGCGCATTTCGGCGCCTTTCCCTGGATGTACGGCAATAGCCGCAACGCCCCACCGTCGAACGAAGATATCGGGCGGGTTGCCGCGGCGGTCTTGATGGATCCGGCCCGGCACGCCGGAAAGAGCTACCGTCCCACTGGACCGGAACTCCTGGGCGCGGAGGACATGGCGAAGGCGATCGGCCGAGCCGTCGGGAGATCGGTTCGCGTCGTACCGACGCCGATCTGGCTTTTTATGAAGACTGCCCGGATGGCCGGTATGCCGATCGAGTTGATGAGCAACGTGCGCTACTACATCGAAGATCATAAGCGCGGCGTCTTCGAGCTGGGGGCACCGACTACCGACGTGCTCGACGTGACCGGGCGACTCCCGGAGGACTTCGAGACGATTGCTCGTCGTTATGCCGCACTGCCAGGTAACCAGCGGACCTTCAAGAACTGGCTTCGCACAGTCGTTCAGTTTTTGATCACCCCGCTCAGCCCTGGCTTCAATTTTGACCGTTACGAGCTGGAATTGCACCACCCGTTCCCCTCGCAGGCGCAGTTTGCGAGCGAGTCGGATGCCTGGCGGCGGGAGCACGGCATCATCGAGGCCGCCAAACCCGCAATGAGGGGCCGCGACAAGGCCCGTCCCGCCGCCACCAGCCGCGCTCAATCGCTGGAAATTCAATAGGAGGATGGATTATGCAGACCCAAGTCTACTTTTTCCTGAGCATCGCATTCAGTTTTATTGCCTGGGCAATGGTTACCGCCCGATACATTTGGCCGGAGCTCCGGCTCCGGCAACAGGCCGAAGCTTTGCGACCTCTGCTCATCCTGCACAGCTTCCGCTTCATTGGCTTGGCATTCCTGGTGCCAGGCGTGGTGTCGCCTGACCTGCCGTCCGCCTTCGCTCACTCCGCGGCCTACGGAGACATCATCGCAGCCGCACTTGCGTTGCTTTCACTCTTATCACTGCCGCGTGGAACTGGGGTTGTCATTGCATGGATCTTCAATCTTTGGGGCACAGCCGATCTGATGAACGCCTTCTACCAGGCCAATCACGCTGGATTGTCAGCGGGGCAATTGGGAGCCACCTACTTCATTCCGACTTTCGTTGTGCCGTTACTATTCATCACGCACGGACTTGCTTTTCGGATTCTTCTGCAACATGAGAATAAATCCGTAATGCGCGAAGGCCGACAAGCGGCATAAGGAGCCACAACCGAGCCGGTTCGTAGATCGACAGCTATTCGGAAGGAGATGGTAATTTCCTGAGAGCTGTGCTGGAAATTACCCTTTACAAATTAACAAATTCAGGAGGCCGGCTGGGTTGCCGCGCCGGCGCCCTCGAAGACCAGGCCTACTTCCAGGCCTTTTTTGGCTCCCAGTGAGTCCCTAAGTCAGCGAGCAGTGTGTTCGCCTCGCTCATGTCGGCCCCATTCCGATCCAGGCCATGCGACATTTCGGCGATAACGCTGCGGGCCTGGTTGCCTCGACCGGTGCGACGCAGCAAACGGCCCAGGCTTACGGCCGCACGCAACGCCAGTAGCATCGCGCCCTCGCTCCTCGCATCTTCTATCGCCTCCCGGAACACCTGCTCCGCCTCGTCTGTAGCACGGGGGTCCTGCGCGATCTGAAGTTCGCCTTTCAGGCGCAACAACTCCGGTTGCCAAAAGCGCTCGCCGGTACGTTGCGCTACTCGAAGACCATCCTCAACACTCTGGAGACCATCCTTGGCATTCCCACTCACCAGGTATGCGTCGGCTGCGACACCTGAAAGGTGCGGCAGAAACTGCTCTGATCCCATCGTCCTCGCTTCGGCAATAGCATCTGCGATTCGACGCAGCCCCTCTTCACTATTTCCAGCGAGGACAGCGGCCCACCCTTCGAAAGCCGACGACCAGGCGATCAGAAGCCGAAAATCCTGATCACGCGAGATTGCCGCCGCAGCTTCAGCGTGGATCTGCACTCGATCGGGTTGACGGCAGGCATGGGCTACGGCCGCAGCGAATACATGCGATACCGCCAGCGAGAAGGGATGCCGCAAGGTACGAGCCAATTCCAGAGCTTCGTCGCTCGCACGGACGGCCCCTTCAGTCCGTCCCACTAAAGCCAGGGCGCGAGCAAGAAATAAACGCGCGCAAACGCCGGGATCGTGGCTGCCATAGGTCACAGAAATGGCCGCGTGGCGGTGTGGCTCATACAGTCGGATTCCCTCACCAGCGTGGAAGCACGCGGCATTTAGATCTCCCCGCGAAAAGGCGGTCGCCCAGGCGGCATGATGTGCCTGTAGCAGCCGCGAATCCTCCTCATGGTTGTGCGCCAGTCGCAGCAGGTCCTGAGCGAGTTCGTGAGCCGTCTGTAATGGCCCACGTCCCCAATAGAACAACCAAAGGCCCCAAAGAGCGGGGAAAACGGCGGGAGTTTCGCCAAGTTGGTTACAGAGCTCCCGCGCGCGGATGTACGCTCTTTCGGCGTCCCGTGTACCCCAGCCGCGCGCTGCCATGGCGGCAGCCCCGAGGCCGATCCACAGATTGATTTCACGTTCGGTTCGCTCGCGGCACGCGGGTTCGTTCTGGAGAAGCGATAGCGCCTTTTGGAAGTGCGTTCGCGCTTCAGTACAAGCGTTGCGGCTCTGCGCGTTCTCGGCCGCTTGCTGCAGATACATCCCCGCCCGGCGGATGTTGCCACTCCGCTCGAAATGCATGGCCAGTTCGGCTGCGATCTCGCAGGCGCGTTCGCCGTGGCTCGCTTCCTCTCTTTCGGCTACCTCCCGATGCAACAAGGCTCGACGTGCGGACGGAACTCGTTCGTATAGCACGTCGCGGTACAGATCATGGTCAAACTCAAACCGCAACCCAGAATGCCGCACGAACCGCTGTTGCCGGGCGAGTCCGGTCAGCATTATTTCGACATCGTTTGTGGCGAGCCCCGCAGCGCCGGCCACGGTCGCGGCCGAAAACGTCCTGCCGGCCACACTCGCGACTTCAAGCAGGGCGCATTCGGTGGCCGGAAGGCGCTGGAGTTGTGCCGCGATGATCCGTCGCACGTCATCGGGTATGCCCAAGTCAACCTCTTCCAGATCGGCGCTCAGCGCCCAGCGGCCATTCTGTTCCACAACCAGCCTGCGCGCGACAAGATCCTCGAGCACATTGAGAACGAACAGCGGATTGCCCCCGGTGTGCCGGTTCACCAGGAGCGCCAGACGGCGCAGATCCATTGCATGACTGGGGGCAGCCGGCAGCCGGAGAGCGACAAAATCGGCAACTTCGCTTTCAGTCAGACCACTCAGCGTGATCTCGCGACAGCAACGCTTTATATGCAGTTCCTCGATAACCCTCGATAGCGGATGTCCGTCGCTGTTGTCGGTCTGCGGGCGAAATGTTCCGATCAGCAGAACACGTGCCGGCTCGGGCCTTTGCGCAAACGCTGCGATCCAGTCGAGCGTCGAGACGTCACTCCAATGGAGGTCTTCGAGGCAAAGAGCCAGAGGGCCATCCGTCGTTGCCGCTTCGAGTGCATCTGTCAGTTCACGCAGCATGCGTTGCCGCGTCGTCCCAGCTACTGTGCGCCTCAGCGTTTCATAGCGCTCAGGAGGCAGCAGCGCCGGCAACTGAGCCAGCCACGTCGGGGCATATCGTTCGAGTACAGGCACGAAAGCCGAGCCGCCAGGCTGGTGGCACAAACGCATCAGCGCCTCGAGCAGCGGCTGATATGGCTCTCCGATTCCATAGTGCTGCAGGCACTGTCCCCAGGTTGCTGTCGCCCTGCCATTCGCTGTTACCGTTGCAAGTACTTGTTGAGCGACCGTGGTCTTTCCAATGCCGGGCTCACCACCGAGCAGCAGCAGCTGGCGTGCGCCTCGCTCCGCGGCTGACCAAATGTCCAGGATGTCACTGATAACTCGGTGACGATAGATGATCCGTACGTTGGTGGCGATGGCTGCTCGCTCTTCGGCCGGGACCGCCAGATCCCGGATAAGAAACCGGTATCCCCGGCGATGAAGTGTCTCGATGTACTGAGGCCGTTTCGGATCGTCGTGGAGAGCCTGCCGGAGCTCCTGAATGCAACTGGTCAGTGCGGAGTCGCTGACAGCGGTGTCCGCCCATACTGTCCGAAAGAGCTGCTGTTTAGTGACTATCTGTCCGGCTTGAGAAGCGAGTTCCCAAAGCACACAGAGTGACTTTGGGGTGATACGGACCTCGTCGTCCCCGTGCTGCAGTCCTTGGGTACGATGCAGCCGAAATGGACCGAAGCGGATTACAGAACTCTCGACGCCCGAACGGAGCGCTGTCATGGAAATCCCACTGGAATCCCACAGTTTCCCTGAGACTCGTATCTTGGGCGAATCATAGCATCGCCAGCACTCCGTTGGACCAGGGGATGAGGAAAAAACACCGCAACGGCGTAGATGCAGAAGGCCAGTCTCCTACTGAACGCTTTGGCTCAATTCGGGCCAGGGACGCATTATGCGAAAGAAGTCGTTGATTCAGCACAGCATCGTCCTAAAGAAGGCTCTTGTCGCCAGGAAGAACCCAAGGCCATTCAACCCGACGGAAGAGATCGCCCCGGCTTCCAGTCAGGCACCAGCAAAGAAGGGGCATAGGAGGGAGGGAAACCATGACCCGGAAAAAGAACTTCTCGATTGTCGTTCTTTGGTTCCTGTTTAGCGTGGCGATTGCCCATGCGGATGCCGTGCTGGATTGGAACAACAATATGGTCACCACTGTCAGTGGTCAAAATCCGTTTGCTCAAGCGCGCTATGCTGCGATAACCCAGCTGGCAAAGCATCGAACGCTTTCCCGTTGCACTCGGCCAAGAGCCCGATCCATTCTCCTACAAAAATCCCAAAATAACCCCATATTTCTCCTGAGATTTGCGTGAGGAACGCTCATAACATGCGTTGCGAATCGCTGGGCCCGTGGGGGCACCCAGCCACATCAGACACATTCCACATGGGATACGTAATAAGACCTCCCACAAGGGATGTGCCGCTTCGTAGGAGAACTAACGAGGAGATAACCGAGATGAAAATGATCACTGCTTTTCGAATCGCAGCTCTGGCCGCACTGACATTGCTGGTCTTCGTAGGGAACAGTGCCGCTGCACAAGCCAGTCCAGACAGTACACAGACCACTGAGCTATATAAGTTGCAGGCCGCATTCCACCGCGCCGCGACAGTTCACGACCCCGTGAACGGGGATTCGGAGAGCGAAGTGCTTCAGCGCATTCGTGACATGCTTTCGCTCTGGACTGGCAATGGGGAGCTGTACGTACACGGCTTCGGTAGCATTGACGGCTACTATGTCGGTACCGGCGACCCCGAAGATCCGTCCACCTGCCCACAAGTCTCGGGCATGGCTGGAGGCGTACGCGGCACTCTGTGTACATATTTCACCTATGTCGCAGGACCATTCCAGCAGGCGAACCGATTTGTTTCTCTGGCGCCATCGTACAAGACGTCCTTTGATGTACACGGCGATACCGCTAGCGGGTATTTCGAGTGTCATTTTTACGACGTTTCGACGACGCCCTGGACTGCCAAAGTCAAAATTAAAGTTATCGCCGCTTTGCAGAAGATCAATGGGCAATGGCTGTTCTCGTACTTAGATACGGCTCCGACGGGAATCCCCGTCCCGTAGCTTCGACTCGGAGGATGGCTGCCAATCGGGCCGCCGTCGGGCGGCCCTTTAACCCGAGGATTCCCTACAGATTGAAGAGGAGACTAGCGACATGAAAACTATCACTCTTTTTCGAATCACAGCTTTAGCCGTATTGGCATTTCTGGTCTTGTCAGGAAACAGTGCCATTGCCCAAGATGGTTGCCAAAGCGTATCCCTCGCCTCGGCTAATAGTCCGATTACCGGCGACGCCATCCTTTGCGTGAACACCATCGGAGCCAAGGGGCAACTCGTTGCCCACAATCTGATTCCGAAAGCGGCGTACACGATATGGTTCGTGTACTTCGACAATCCGGCGCTATGCGCTGTGCCTGACAGTTGCAGTGGAGGTGACCTCATTAATCCTGCTGATGACCCGGTCGGGGTATTCGGCCGTTTTTCAAACGCCGTCGCAGACACCGACGGCACCGCGCTTTTCAAAGGAGAAGTGCCAGGGTTCACTCCGGGGAGCGGCTCGCAAGTCTGGTTGACCATGTTTGTGCACGGTCCTGCTAGCGACTCGCCCAAGGCCCGAGCACGACAGTTGCTGACACCGGAAACCCCGGCCCTGGGCGCGCCTGGCGAGGGTGTCGGAACGCGGAAGGGCTTCATGGCTGCGAATGCCGCCTTCCAGTTCTAGCCGCTCCCAGCGGTCAGAACTAGGCGGCTCGGTTCGGTACATTCCAAAGCGTCACATTAAAGCACGGAGGACGCGTGAAGATTCGAGCAGGTGAGTCGATCACCTTGACCATTCTTCTGGTACTTGTATTTGTGTGCTACACCACCCTGCATGCAGGATTGCAGATCGGGCGGGAGGTGGCGATTCCGCGCCACCTGCAGGATGGCGAGGAGTATCAGCTCTCGACGCGCGATTTGATCGCTTTCGGACGCAAACTCTTTACGGCGATGTGGACGTCGCAGGAGGGCGCCGGACGGCCTCTGACAAAAGGCACGGGTGCGCCTCTGTCCGATCCCGGTGATCCGTTGCTGTTTCCCCGCAATTTCAATCGCATCTCGGGGCCGGATACGAACTCCTGCTCGGGCTGTCACAACAAGCCATACATCGGTGGCGGTGGTGATATTGTGGGAAATGTTTTTGTCTTAGGTCAACGGTTCGATTTCGCCACATTTGATTCTGGCGACACCATCCTGACCAAAGGAACGTTCGACGAGCGCGGCCTGCCGGCAATGCTGCAGAACATTGCCAACTCCCGGAAGACTATCGGAATGTTCGGGTCGGGTTTCATCGAAATGTTGGCCCGGCAGATCACGGCGGACCTGCAGCATATTCGGGACAACACACCGCCGGGCAGCAGTAGAGTGCTGGTCTCCAAGGGAATCCACTTCGGCGTACTCATTCACAACATAGACGGTACCTGGGATACGTCGCGTGTCGAAGGGCTGCCTGCAGCAAGCACAGCCACGTCCGGGACATCTGCGCCTGATCTCATCATTCGGCCATTCCATCAGGCGGGCAACGTGATTTCGTTGCGGCAGTTCACGAATAACGCGTTCAACCACCACCACGGAATCCAGTCCGAAGAAAGGTTTGGGCTCGGAATCGATGCCGATGGGGATGGATTCGTCAATGAGCTCACGAGGGCAGATGTGACTGCCGCGACTCTGTTCCAGGCGACACTCCCAGTGCCAGGGCAGGTCATTCCTAACGACCCGGAAATAGAAGCCGCTGTTGCCAATGGGCGAAGGCAATTTACGCGCATCGGCTGTGGCGGATGTCACATCCCGGAACTACCACTCACGAATGATGGATGGATCTATACCGAACCCAATCCCTACAATCCACCTGGAAATCTTCGCCCCGGAGATGCGCCGCCTTTGGCCGTCGATCTCACGAGCGAATCACTGCCCGGCCCGCGACTCAAAGTGCATAACGGTGTTGTCTGGGTTCCAGCGTTTACCGATTTCAAGCTTCACGACTGTACTGCGGGGCCAGGCGATCCGAATCGCGAGCCTCTCGATATGAATCAGCCCGCTGGCTCCGCGGGCTTTTTCGCAGGAAACGGAAAATTCATCACTCGCAAATTATGGGGAATCGCGAATCAGCACTCGTTTGGTCATCATGGCCTGTACACCACAATGCGCGAAGCGGTCCTGGCTCATGCTGGCGAAGCCCTAAACGAGCGTATTACGTTTGAGAATTTGAGCGAATACGACCGCGACTCTATCATCGAATTCTTGAAATCGCTGCAGATCCTGCCGCCCGGAGCACGCGACCTGTTAGTGGACGAGAACGGCCACGGTAAAAAGGCGCACTAGTCGCAGCGCCCGGGAACAACTTCGCGGGTCTTCTAGAACCGACCCCACTCGGTGGTACTCTCAACGGCCGCGATGCCCGGCTTCCAGTTGCAGTACCACTCATTGACGCAAATCACGGACGACATCGATGACGCGCGAGTATACGGTGGAATCCATTTCCGCTACGATCAGGAAGCGGGCGGCGATCAGGGCATCGCGATTGGCCACTATATCCTCAAAGAGAAACTCCGCTGTGTGAGGGGGTGTGACTCAACTGGCGTCACGGAACCGTGAAACCTCGGGTGGGCCGGCCTTCAGAAGGGCGGCCCTTCCCCGATCTACGATGGGGAAGTAGACACGCTGTACACAGCAGCGGAGCGGATGGTTGGCCATTCGGAGGTAAATGGTAATTTCTTGAGAGCCGCGCGGGAAATTACCCTTTACAAATTAACAAATTCAGGAAGCCGGATGGGTTGCCGCTCCCGCGCCCTCGAAGACCAGCCCGACCTCCAGGCCCTTCTTGGCTCCCAGAATGTCGGCGGCGGAGGCGCGATTGGCGGCCACTTCCAGGTATCCCATGCTGCCCAGGATGGCGAAGACCTGCCCGGGGGCGCCCTGGGCGTAGGCGGCTTTCAGGTCGCTGACTTCGTGCGTGCCGACCATGATCTTGAAGGCGGGCGGCGCGGCCTGGAAGAGCGCGGGCGCGTCCTGGGGAGTGAAGTTGGTGACGATGTTGCCGAACTTATCCACCTTCAGCACCACGCCGCGCAGTGTGCGCTCGTTGATGGCTTTGGGTTTGGGGGCGGCGAAGCGCACGAAGTCGGTAATCTCCTCGCCGAACTTGGCGGCTTCCACCCCTTTGCTCAGATAGCCGGCCACGCGGGCGAAAATGTCGCGCCCGTGGAAAGTGGGGCTCACCGGCTGCAGGAAATAATGCTCGGCGGTGATGTGGCGCACCGAGAGGCGGCTCTCGCGTTCGTAGACCAGGGAAAGCACGCCATTGTCTGGGGCGATGAACATGTGCCGTTCGGTGGTGACCAGGATGGGGCGGCGGGCGGTGCCCACTCCCGGATCCACTACCACCATGTGAATCGTCTCAGAAGGAAAGTAACGGTAGGCCTGGGTGATGGTGAGGGCGCCATCGAGCACGTCGAAGGGCTGCACCGAGTGGGAAATGTCCACCAGGCAGGCTTCGGGATTGATGTTGAGCAGCACGCCCTTCATGGCGCCCACATAGTAGTCCTGCAGCCCAAAATCGGTGGTGAAGGTAACAATGCGCGACACGACGTGCCTCTCCCCAGCCTTAATTTGATGTAAATACGGAACTTAACCCCGCCAGCGCTGAGGAGTCAAGTTACGTGAGGGTTAGCTGAACTTGGGCAGCAAAACCAGGTCGTCGGCGGGCACCGACTCGACGGCATAGCCGGCCTTGGTCCAGGCGCGCAGGCCGCCAATGATGACATAAGCGCGAAAGCCCTGCTCTCTGAGCCAGTGCGCCACCCGGGCGCTGGTCGCTTCGCGCACTCAAGTGCAGTAGAGGTAGATGTCTTTATCCGTAGGCAGTTCGTGCAGCGACTCCTTGAGCTTGTTGGGCTCAAGGCGCATCGAACCCCGAATGCGCAGGGTGTCGGGGTCGTAGTAGCCGTGGCTGCGAACGTCCACCAGCATGACGCGTGTGGGATCGGCCGCCAGCTGGCGAGCGACTTCTTCCACCGGCACCCGCGGCACCACCTGGTAAGCGCGTTGCTTCCAGTAAAGGCGGACATAGTAGGCGATGTAGCAGGCGATAGCGGCCGGCATCAGGTATTCGGCGCCCCTGCCCAGGAGATGAAACTGGCGGGCAATGGCTTCGGCGAAGCGGCTGAAGACAAACCCCGCCGCCCCGTAGGCCAGCACGTAGAGGCTGACGCCGAGGAAATCCAGGCGCAGGAACTGCGCCGTCTTCATGTTCATGCTGCCGGCCAGGGGAGCGGCCATGGTGTTGATGCCGGGCAGGAATTTGGAGATGACCAGGGTCAGGCGGCCGCGTTTGTAGAAAGATTCAGCGGAGCGCAGGATGCAGCTCTCAGGATTGGCGCTGATGCGGCAGAGATACCCCAGCAGGGACCAGCCGGTGCGGCGGCCGAGCCAGAAGAGCAGGGTATCGCCCAGCATCATGGCGAACAGCGCGGCCGGTAGGGCGGCAGAAAGGCTCAACTTGTGCATGGCGCCCGCCACGCCGACGGCGAACAGGGCCAGGGCGGCGGGCACGGGAATGCCCACGGCTTCCAGGAACATGGCCAAGGCGACTACGGCGTAGCCATGGTGGGTGATGAGCTCTAAGACATCGTGCATGGGGAGGACGGATTTTGTAATTGAGTAATTTTCTGCCGCCGCAGCAATTAGAAGCTACAAATTGCCAAATTACAAATGATACAGATTTGTAATTGAGCAATTTGTAATGGGTAATTTTTGCTTCGTATCGGGGCATGGCTTCAGCCGTGCCGATGAAGCACAGTTTTCAGGGATTCGCCTTCAGGCGCTGAGCAGGAAACGCAGCGGCTGAAGCCGGCCACCATAGCAGCTTTGGTCGGCACGACTGAAGTCATGCCCTGATACGATTCCGCTCGCTACAAGTCTTGGAGAGGCAATTACATAAATTACAGATTACAAATTACCAAACTACAAATTACAAATCGTGGCAGGCTCAGTCGTAGCGCAGAGCTTCGATGGGGCTGAGGCGGGCGGCCTTCCAGGCGGGCCAGAAGCCGGAGACGATGCCCACCAGGGAAAGAATGATGAAGGAAACGGTGACCACGCTGGCGGACATGTGCAGGAAGACGTCGCCCTCATGGTTGGCGGTTTTGTAGAGCGCACTATAGAGGGGCAGGGGCGGGATGGCGTGGGTGAGGGCCAGCGAGAGCACAATACCCGCCAGGCCGCCCAGGAAGGTCAAGACCAAAGCTTCCAGTAAGAATTGGGTAAGGATGTGGAACTGCCTGGCGCCCAGGGCCTTACGCAAACCTATCTCACGGGTACGCTCGGTGACTGAGACCAGCATGATGTTCATGACGCCCACCCCGCCCACGCCCAGGGTGAGTGCGCCAATCACGCCCAGGATGACCTGCAGGCCCAGACTGAAGGCACGGATCATGGCCTTGGTCTCGATGGTGTTCCACTCCGGGGTGGCCTTGTCGTCCTTGGGATTGAAGTGATGGCGGCGGCCAATCACAGAGCGCACGGCGGCCAGAGTCTTGGCGTCCAGCGTGGGGTCCAAGGGCTGAAACACAATCATGTCCGGGTCACGCTGGCTCTTGAGGTCGCGATAGCAATTGAAGGGGATAAAGCCATCCTGATTGTCTGGGCCCTGGTACATGGAATCCTGAATCTTCTGTTCCATCACCCCGATGACGTCGAACATCTGCCCGGCAATCTCGACCGACTGGCCCACGGCAGGGGCGCCCTGGAAGATTTTCTTGGCGGCATCGTAGCCCAGGATCACGACCCGGCGGTGCTCGGTGAAATCGGAGGCATCGAAATAGCGGCCGTCGGCGATCACCAGGCGCCGCATCTGGCCGTAAGGCAACTCCACGCCGCGAGTCTGAATGGAGACCACGCGCGTGCCCAGCTTGTAGGGGAGTTGGTCGGTGGATTCGGCGCTGACGGCGCGGACCAGGGGGACCTCGGCGCGAATGGCCTCGATATCGGCGTATTCGTACTTGATCTTTTTGCCGGCGCGCTGGCCGCCCGCTTGCATGCTGGTCTGGCCGGGCCAAAGTACGATGACGTTGTTGCCCATGGAAGAAAACGCAGCCAGCACGCCACCGCCCAGGCCCTGCCCGTAAGCGAGCAAGATGACCACGGAAACGAGCCCCCAGGTGATGCCCAGCATGGTGAGGACGGAGCGCATGCGGTTGCGCATGAGCGCTTGCCAGCCTTGCAGGATGAGCTCTTTGAGCATCATGGGAGTGGCATTCCCTGTTTATAGATACGAAGAAAACGAGTTCCAAGTTTCAAGTTTCCAAAGCGATCCGGGGTCGTTCCGCCACGTGCACCGGTAGAGACGTTGCTCGCAACGTCTTCCAGTCCGGCAGCGGCCGAAGCAGAAGACGTAACAAGTTACGTCTCTACCGATACTCGGTGGAAATGACGTTGCTGCCGGTAGCTCAGTCAATTTCAATATCGCCGGAGCCGGTGCGAATCTCCACCAGGCTGCCACCGTTGCCGGCCTTGCCATGGATGGAGTGCCGGGAGACCCTGCCGGAAACCGCCACCGTGTGATTGAGCGAGATATCGCCGGAGCTGGTGGAGGCATCGAGATCGAAGCCGGCGCTGCTGGGGAGCTGCAGCTTGATGGTGCCGGAACCGGCGCTGAGCTTCCATTCGCCGCCCGGAGTGCCTTCAACAGTTATCTCACCGCTGCCGGTATCGGCGTTCACCATGCTGCGCACGCCGTGCAGATCAACTCCGCCCGAGCCGGTGCGGACGCGGACCTCACCGGGCGCGGTTTGCCGCAGGCCCACATCGCCGCTGCCGGTTTCAGCGTCGAAAGCGCCGGCCACGCCGTCAGCTTGAATATTGCCACTTCCGGCACGGGCAAAGACGTCGCCGTTGACCTGGCTCATCTGCAGATCACCCGAGCCGGTGTGCGCCTCCACCCGGCTGCCGATGCTGGAAATGTGCATGTCGCCGGAGCCAGAACGGGCTTGCAGGGGGCCCTTGATGCCGTCAATTTTCTGGTCGCCGGAGCCGGTGTGAGACGTCAGGCTGGTGGCCTGCGGCACCACAACCTGGTAGTCAATGGAGACGTTGCGCCGCAGTTCGGGATCGCTGATGTAGCCGATGCGGATGCTGTTGCCGTTCTGCTGAATGGGGGGATTCTGCTCCAGCTTGCGGACCTTCTCGTCGGCGTTGTCGCTCCAGCCGCTGACCTTAATGCGGCCGCTGACCTGCACCGATCCGACTGGGCCGCTGCGCACATCAATATCTCCGGATCCGGTGCTGACGTCGAGATCCACTGGACCGGTCACGGTTAATGTGCGTTGAAACGAGCCGCGGGCGGCGGCTTGGGCGGGCATCACGGAAAACCAGAACAGCGCCGCCAGGGCGAGGGCCGGGATGGTGAACCAGGTTCTGTGGTTGCGCATTAGCTTCCTCCGCAGGAAAGACGTACAGAGAGCAAATAGGCGAGCAGAATTTTATTCATAACGCAGAGACTCAATGGGTTCCATGGCCGCAGCGCGCTGGGCGGGGTAGACGCCCGCGGTTACCGTAATGAGGGAGAGGGTGAGCACCGAGGCCACCACGGAGGCAGAGGAAATAATGGGGTGGGGGACAATCTCGGGCAAGGGAATGGCGCCCATGGCTACGCACAATCCGATGCCCACAGTGAGGCCGATGGCGCCGCTGAACACGGTGAGAAGGGCGGATTCGACAAAAAACTGGCGCAGGATGTCGGCCTTGGTGGCGCCAATGGCCTTGCGCATGCCGATTTCCCGGGTGCGTTCACTTACTGAGACCAGCATGATGTTCATCACCCCAATCCCGCCCAGGCACAGGGTCATGATGGCGACGCAGCCGAAGAAGAGGGTGATCACGTCGAAGATGCGGCTCACCAGCTTAGCGCCCTCCATGGTGTCCCAGATGAAGAGGGCGTCCTTGTCGTCGCCCTCAAAATGGTGGACGCGGCCCAGGGCGCGGCGCACCTGCTGGACGGCGGCTTCGTGCTCATCGGCATTGGCCACTTCGAACACAATGTCATTAACCCAGCCGCGCCGAACGGTGCGCTTCTGCCCCTGGTCGTTCTCGGGCGGCGGCATATCGCGGGCCACGGCGGAGAAGGGGGCGTAGAGGTTGTCGTTGTCGGGACCGCTGTAATTGGAGTTCTGCTTTTTCTCTTCCAGCACGCCGACAACGGTGTAGGGCCAGCCGAGGATAGAGATGGTGGCGCCGACGGCGGGCTGCCCGTTGAAGAGTTGCTTGCGGGCGGCGTCGCCCAGAATCACCACGCGCGCGCCCTCGTTCTCATCCTGCTGGGTGATGAGCCGGCCTTCGGAAACTTTCAGAGAGCGGAAATCCTGGTACTCAGGCCACATACCGACCACCGAGCGGTTGGCCTGGTTATAGGCGCTGACTTCCGGCACCGAACGGCGCAGTTCGGGGCTGACCGCCTTCACCAGGTAGCACTGCTGCCTGATCAGAATGGCGTCGCTGACGTTGAGAGGAATCTCGCGCCCTGCGGCCAGGCCGCCGGCTTGCGCGCTGGTGCGCCCACCCCACATGATCACCAGGTCCTTGCCCAGGCTCTCCATGCGCTTCTTCTGGTCTTTGCTGAAGCCCTGGCCCAGGCCGACCAGGATGATCACCGAGGAGATGCCCCAGATGATCCCAAACATGGTGAGGAAGGTGCGCATTTTATGCGCCCGGAAGGTGGAGAAGGTCTGGCGCATTAGCTCGATAAGGTTCATGGATAACCCAGCTGCTAGCTACTAGCTCCTAGCCGCTAGCTTGTACACCTTTCAGGGACGCTCCCTGGTTCCCAGGAATAACAGCCGACCCTTGTACATGCGAGGTGTAGCTAGAAGCCAATCAGCCAGGAGCTAGCAGCTGCTTCTACTGCAGTACCACCTGCTCGCCTTCCTTCAGGCCGCCCAACACTTCGGTTTTGGCGCCGTTGGAGATGCCGACGTTGACTGCCACTTTG
>JBLMXE010000238.1:0-24352 GCA_050257615.1 Chlamydiota bacterium
CCAATTGCCAACTGCCAATTGCTAAATGCTGGTCACTCCAGCCTCATTCCCGCCTCGGCCGAGAAGTCCGGCGGGGCAAAATCCTGAGCCAGAAATTTGGGATAGGCGGCGGCGGCGATCATGGCCGCGTTGTCAGTGGAAAGGGGACGGCTGGGCAAGTAAACCGGTAGACCCTGGCGGGCGGCCTCCTGCTCGAAGGTTTGGCGCAATTCATTGTTGGCCGCCACGCCGCCGGTTACGAATACCGTAGCTACATCGTACTCACGCGCTGCCGCCAGGGTTTTCTCCATCAGGTCGCGCACCATGGTGCGCTGGAACGAGGCGACCAGGCCGAGCGTGTGCTGGTCGCAGGCGGCGCGGTAGTCATCCACACTGGGTTTTGCGATCGCGGCCAGCTTCTTACGACGGCCTTCGATTTCCGGCTGAAGCCGCTCCTTCTCCACATAACGCAGCACGCTGGTTTTGATTCCGCTGTAGGAAAAATCGAAGCGCGGCCGCTCTGCTTCCGGCTTACCGCGATCGCGCCGGTCGCGGTGCTTGAGCTGCGGCATGGGGAACTTGACCGCCTGCGGGTCGCCGAATTTGGAGAGTCTGTCAATTACCGGCCCGCCGGGATAGCCCAAGCCCAGCAGCTTGGCCACTTTGTCGAACGCCTCGCCGGCGGCGTCGTCGCGCGTATGGCCAATGTTCTCGTAGGTCCAGCCCCGTTCCCGCTCCTCCGCCAGATAAAGGTGCGTGTGCCCGCCGGAAACCACCAGCGCCAGCACGGGGAAGCGCAGCTCGCGGTTGCCTTTTTGCTTCTCTTCCAGCAGCACGGCGTGGATGTGGCCTTCCAAATGGTTGACCGCAATCAGCGGCTTGTCGAGAGCGAAGGCCAGCGCTTTGGCGTAGCTGATGCCCACCAGCAGCGCGCCCGGCAGCCCCGGGCCCTGGGTGACCGCCAGGGCATTTACTGACTCATAGCTCTGGTTGGCGTCCTCCAAGGCTTTGCGCACTACGGGCACGATGGCGCGCAGGTGTTCCCGCGAGGCCAGTTCCGGCACCACGCCGCCGTATTGCGCGTGGGTGGCGATTTGGGAGAAAACCACGTTGGAGACCACCTGCTCGCCGGAGCGCACCACCGAGGCCGCGGTCTCGTCGCAGGAGCTCTCGATACCGAGGATGTAAGCGTCGGGCATGTCTCTATACTAGTAGCTCAAGCTAGTTATGTACTCCGCAAATACCAAGACTCGCGGAGTAAGGGCAATCTTATGCATATGGTAACATTTGTGTTACTATAATAAGCAGGAATGTGACCGAAATCCTTGAGTACCTCGATGGCAGCGGCCGGAGTCATTTCGCTGAGTGGTTCAACAGCCTAAATGCTCCCGCCGCAGCGAAGGTCGCAACCGCCCTGGCGCGTATCGGGCAAGGCAATTTCTCCAATGTAAAAAGCATTGGATCAGGCGTGTTCGAATATCGGCTCGACTTCGGCCCGGGCTATCGAGTGTATTTCGGCAAGGATGGCGAGTGCCTGGTCATCCTGCTGGGTGGCGGCACAAAGAAACGGCAGCAGAAAGATATTACCAATGCAATTGTCAGATGGCAGGATTACAAACAACGGAAGAGATGAGGGGGAGAACGAAAATGCCTCTAACTCGTGATTTTAAAGAGACGGTTCGCGCCCGGGCTCAGCGCGACCCCAAGTTTCGCAAGGCGCTTCTGCGGGAAGGAATTGAGAGCTTTCTGGCAGGCGATACAGAAACGGGCAAGACCGTGCTGCGCGATTACATTAATGCTACAGTCGGATTTGGCGAACTCGCTCACGCCACCCACCGTTCGCCGAAGAGCCTGATGCGGATGCTGGGGCCAGCCGGAAATCCGAACGCCGGCAACCTGTTTGAAATTATCGCTCGCCTGCAGGAAATGGAGCGGATTCAACTCAAGGTGTACGCCGAAACAGCAGGCCGATAGCAATTCAGCATTCAGCCATAAAGCTCCCGGGCTGAATGCTGATGGCTGAGTGCTGGTACCCATGTCCCGCGAATCCGCTACCTCCATCGTCCGCACCCTGCGCCAGGCCGGCCATCAGGCTTACCTGGTGGGCGGATGTGTGCGCGACCTGGTGCTGGGACGCGAGCCTGCCGATTACGACGTCGCCACCGACGCTACCCCCGACCAGGTGATGCGCATTTTCCCGCGCAGCTACGCAGTGGGAGCGCAGTTTGGCGTGGTGCTGATTCCGGCTGATGGCATCGCCGCCTCGCAGGGCCAGGTTTCAAATGAATCGGCCGGCAAAGCAGGTACCATTGAGGTCGCCACTTTCCGCAGCGACATCGGCTACAGCGATGGCCGTCATCCCGACCAGGTGCGCTACACCGCGAGCCCGCAAAAAGACGTGCAGCGCCGCGACTTCACCATCAATGGGCTGCTCTACGACCCCATCGAGGACAAGGTCCTGGACTACGTGGACGGGCTGGCGGACCTGCGCCGGGGCGTGATTCAGACCATCGGCGACCCCCACCAGCGCTTCCAGGAAGACAAGCTGCGCATGCTGCGGGCGGTGCGCTTTGCGGCGCGCTTCGGCTACCGCATCGAGCCGCCGACGTTTTCCGCTATTCAGCGCCTGGCGCCGCTAATTCACCAGGTGAGCTGCGAGCGCATTCGCGAAGAGCTCACCAAGATGCTCACTGAAGGCCACGCCCGCCGCGCCTTCGAACTGCTGGATGAGAGCGGGCTTTTGTCCCAGGTGCTGCCGGAAATTTCGGCTATGAAGGGCGTGGAGCAGCCGCCCCAATTCCATCCCGAAGGCGACGTGTGGGTGCACACCCTGCTCCTGCTGGAACAACTGCCTCACCCCTACACCAAAACGCTGGCCTGGGGCGCGCTGCTGCACGACGTAGGCAAGCCGCCTACTTTTCGCGTGGCCCCCGACCGCATTCGATTCGACGAGCACGTTTCCGTGGGCGTACGCATGGCGGAAGAAATCTGCCGCCGCCTGCGCTTCTCTAACGACGATACCGAGCAAATCGCTGCCCTGGTTGCCAACCACATGCGCTTTGCCGATGCGCTCAAAATGAAAGAGTCCACCCTGAAGCGCTTCCTTCGCCTGCCGCGCTTTCCCGAACACCTGGAACTGCATCGCATTGATTGCCTCTCCAGCCACGGCGATCTCACGCTTTATAACTTCGTGAAGGAGCGCTTCGAATCCACTCCCGCCGATCAGGTGCGGCCACGGCCTTTGCTCACCGGCAACGATCTGATTCGCGCCGGCTACCGGCCTGGCCCGGGATTCAAGGAGATTCTCTCCGCGGTGGAAGACGCGCAACTGGAAGGCCGCCTGGAGAACCAGGAGCAAGCCATGGATTTCGTGCGGCAGCAGTTTCCCGCGACAAAATCGGATGGGTAATACCTGCCCGCAGTTCAGGGCTTGTATCTTTCCTGACCCGGCTTAGGAACGCTCAGCGACTTCCACGCGGCGCCGCGAAGGTGCTTGGCCAGATAAGCGATCTGGCCGATGTGGTAGGCGTAGTGCAGGGAAGCCACATTGAGCGCCTTGAGCACGGAATAAGGCTCGCCGCGAATGGTGACGGTGCGTTCCAGGTCCCCCGGCCGCAGGCCGTCCAAACTGCGAAATAAGATGGTCCAGCTCTCCTCCCAGGCGCGCATGAGGTCGGCGCGGGTAACGGCTGCATCCTCAAATTCCTGGTCACGATGACGGTCCGGCTTTTCCCCGTCGCTGGTGAGGAAGTCGGTAAAGCGCGAGCGCAGGTTGCCGGCGATGTGCTTCACCAGCAGAGCGCAGCTGAGCGATTCGGGGTCGGGCTTGCGAAAAAAATCCTCGTCATTGATCTGGGCGAGCGCACCCTCGGCGAGTCTCTTGTAAGCACTCAGGGCGCGAATCGCTTCGGGAAGATAGGCGGAGGTTTCGGGCATCGGTTGGCGTCCTGTCAGGGCCGTCCAGATTATCGCAGGCAAAGAAGGGTGGGAAGTGGCAGCGGCGGAGGATGAGCGGCGCTCGCCTTTCGTAACTTGCGAGGCAGGGTGGGAGGCATGGTTGAATTTGTCAGAATGGAGAAAAGGCCGGCAACCCGCTACGATTTCCGCTGCGAAGCGCAATTTTGTAAGCGGGGCAGCAACGCTCCCTTTCAAGGCTTCCTCAGCGACATCAGCCTGAGCGGCTGTTATTTCGAGACCATCACCCCCGAACCGCCGGGCGCGCAAGTGGAAATTTCGTTTCAGGCTGCCGGAAAGCTCGTGCGACTGCCAGGCGTGGTTCGGGTCGTGCATCCCAGCATGGGCATGGGGATTGAGTTCGTGGAGCTTTCTCCGGAAATGGCCAAAGCCCTGCAGGGCCTGGTTCAGGCAAAGGCCGCGGGCGCGCCATAGTTTTCATTCATTCATTCATTCATTCATTCTTTTTCAAATCCCTGCGACCTCATAGTAAAAATCAAAACAAAGCGGCCCCGGCGGGGCGAAGGCCGGGGCCGTTTGCGCAGTGAGAGCTCGCCGTTCAAGCCGCCACTGCGGCAATCACATGCTCGGAGATGGTGTCCTCGACCTTGAAGGCAGTCACCACGACGGGCATGGTCAGGAAGGGCTTGATGATTTCATTTACCTTGGGGAAGGATTCGCGCTCATAGCGCTCGGCATCCGCCTTGTTGTGCCAAAGGCTCAGGATGCAGAACCTCTCTGGTTTAATTTCGTTCTCCAGGGCGATGATGTCCACGAATCCTGAGTACTTCTTCAGAATAGGGAGGACCTCATCGCGCATCTTGGTCGGGAAGTCGGGCTTCTTCTCCAACTTCAGATTGCCTTCCAGCATGCGTGCATACATACGAAACCGCTCCTTTCGGCGAATTCAGCTCGCGGTTCGCCTCCGCCCTGCCGGCGCGGGCGAAGGTCAGTTGCGCCAGATGTCGGCATCAACCTCGGATAGAAAAAGCCTAAACCTGCAGACCGTGGGGAGAACGCTTGCGGGGGAAAAAACTTTAGGCGAGGTGCCAAATTGGGAGCCAGCGAGGCCGCTATCGAAGTGATGGCGCGTGCTATCCGCGCCGCCTCAGAAAACCTTCGGCGAGGCGATGGTCGAGGAGCTGGGCCGAGTTTGGTGGGCGAGCGGCAACCGCACCCACACGCGCGTTCCCTGGCGCAGCGTGCTGGCCGCCTGAATAGTGCCGCCATATGCTTCTACGATGGCTTTGGCAATAGCCAGCCCCAGGCCGAAGCCGCCGGTTTCGCGCGAGCGCGAGCGGTCGCCGCGCCGGAAGCGCTCGAAAATGTAAGGCAGATCTTCCGGGGCGATGCCCGCGCCCCTATCCTGCACACTGACCGAGACGTGGTCCGCCGTCCGCTCAAGTTGCAGCCGCACCAGCGATCCTGGCGGGCTGTGCTGGATAGCATTCTCCAGCAGATTGACCCAGACCAGCTCCAGGTCCGCGGCATCGGCTTGGACCTCGCCACCGCCCTCACCGGCCAGCTGAACCTCGACGCCGCGCGCCGTGGCCAGGTTTTTGATGCGGGCCACCGCCATTTCGCAGGTTGAAGCCAGGTCAGCCGGCTCCAGGGCAGGCAGGCCGCCGTCGGCCGCCTGCTGTTCCGCACGCGCCAGACGCAGCATGCGGTTGAGCAGTTCCTCCAGCCGGTCCACGTCGCCCAGCAGGTCCAGCAGCCCGGCCCGGTACTCGTGGGGCGAGCGCGGTTTCTGCAGCAAGGACTGGAAAGTGGATTTCAGGATGGCCACTGAGGTCTTCAGCTCATGGGCGGCGTCAGCCAGGAACTCACGCTGCTGCACAAAAGCCAGTTCCAGCTTGCTCAGTACGGTTTCAAGGGCTTGAACTAGTGGCGCTAGCTCAGGAGTGTCCAGAGCGGCCTGAGGCGGATGGAAATTCCAGTTCCTGACCGAAATGCCGGACGCCTCCGCCGCCAAGTCGCGCAGCGGCCATAGTCCACGGCGCACGGCCCAGGCGGCCAGCAGGCCGGTGAGCAGCAGAAGCAGCAGGCTGGCTCCGGCCACCATCATGCCCACCTCGTCGGCGCGGCGGGCAATATCCAGGGTGGGCGCGGCATAGAAGACATCCACGGCCACGTCGGTGTCGGTGTTGCCCGTGTCTTCATCGCGAATGGCAACGTTGTGCAAAAGCATGCCGCGATAGGGCACTCCCTTCCAGGTGAAGTTCCAGTAATCCTGGTGTGCCGGCTCAGCCTGAACAAATGCGGAGTTGAAGTTCCTGGAATGGGCTTCAAACTGCGGGGCCGCGCTCTTCACCTGATAAATGTCGGGATGGGAGGCATCGAAGGAGGGAGGCGCTTCGTCATCGTCGAAGAGCAGACCCGGCTTGCCTTCGGGCGGATAGTAAAGCAGCGCGGCAATGGCGCGGGCCTTACCCTGCAGGCCCATGTCGAAGGCGGCCAGCAATTGCCGCCGGGCAAAGGTAATGCCTACCAGCACCAGGCCAGCGGCCAGCAGGAGCTGGGCGCCAACGACTACCGCGATCAGACGGCCGGTAAGTGAGAGGCGTTTCATCTTTATAACGGCGATGCTTTATTGCTATACAGAAGGTTTCAAAGTTTCAAGGTTTCAATGTTTCACTGAAAAACTGCAGCGCTGCACGCGAGATGCTTCGGGGCTGACGCTCCTCAGCATGACGCCCCTCCGAGGGTGTTTGCGACTTGAAACCGTGAATCTTGAAACCCTGAAACCTTGAAACCTTGAAACCTTGAAACCTTATCTTCCTTCCTCTGCCCTTAGCGCATATCCCTGCCCGCGCAGGGTGTGAATCAGTTTCAACGGCGCGCCATCATCAATCTTTCTGCGCAGCCCGGAGATGTATACCTCAATGACGTTGCTGAACTTCTCCCAGTTGTAATCGTACAGATGCTCCAGAAGTTCTGTTTTCGAAACCACCGCCCGGGGCCGGTGAGCCAGGTACTCCAGCACCCGGTATTCCATGGGGGTCAGAGTGATATTCCGCCCGCCCCGCCGTACCGAGCGCTCGATGGTGTTAACCTCCAGGTCGCCTACCGCCAGCATGGGAGTAGGCTGCCCGTTCGCCCGCCGTACCAGCGCCTTGGCTCGCGCCAGGAACTCTCCCAGGTCAAAGGGCTTGGCCAGATAGTCATCGGCGCCGGCGTTGAGCAGGGTGACTATGGATTGCTTTTCGTCGCGCGCCGTCAACACCAGCACCGGCGTCTTATTGGCCCCCCGGCGGTAGCGCCGCAACAACTCCAGGCCATCCAGCTTGGGCAGCATGAGGTCGAGCACGACGAGGTCATAGGCAACTGATTCGGCCAGGTGGAGCCCATTCTCCCCATCCAGCGCGATGTCCACGACCCAGGCGGCATTCTCCCTCAGGCTGCGCGCCACGTTTTCCGCCAGCCGAGGCTCGTCCTCGATCACCAGTACGCGCATGCCGTACGTCCCTGCCGGATTATCCGGCGGGCGCGGGGCAGCGTACAAGCACTTAGATTGAGCCTACGCTGGCCCACCTTAAGCCCGCCTGAAGGGATCCAGGCAGGTTTCGCGCCGATGGGTTCCGCGCTACACTTACAGGTTTGAAAATCGGCGCTCTGCCGCGTCAGTCTGGCGGGGGCGCACGCGCGAGGAAATCATGGCGACCCAGACCTCCACCCGCCCGCAACTCTCTTATTTGACCGAGCAGCTCAGCCAGCTCAAGCAGAAGGGCACCTACTTCCGCCTGCGGGTGCTGGAAGACGAGCAGGCGCCGGAGTGCACCTTCGATGGCAAACACGTCATCAACCTGGCCTCCAACAACTACCTGGGTCTGACCACCCACCCCAAGCTGCGCGCTGCATCGCTGGAGGCCACACGCAAGTACGGCGTGGGCTCGGGGGCGGTGCGCACCATTGCCGGCACCATGAAAATCCACATGGAGCTGGAGGAAAAGATCGCCCGCTTCAAGAACGTGGAAGCCTCGGTGGTGTTCCAGTCCGGCTTCGCCGCCAACGCCGGCACGGTCTCCGCCGTGCTGGGCAAGGAAGATTTCATTATCTCCGACGAACTCAACCACGCCTCCATCATTGACGGAGCGCGACTCTCCCGCGCCACCATCAAGGTGTTCCGCCACAAGGACACGGCCCACGCCGAGGAACTGCTGAAAGAAGTTGCTGGCCAGCCCGGGCACAAGCTGCTGATCAGCGATGGCGTTTTCTCCATGGATGGCGACGTCGCGCCCTTGCCCGCGCTTTGTGACTTGGCGGAAAAATACGGCGCTATCATGATGGTGGACGACGCCCATGCCTCCGGCGTGCTGGGCCGCAACGGCCGCGGCACCATTGACCACTTCAACGTGCATGGCCGGGTGGATATCCAGGTGGGCACGCTCTCCAAGGCGATCGGCGCGCTCGGCGGGTACGTTTGCGGCTCCCGCGACCTGGTTGATTTTCTCTACCACCGTGCCCGCCCTTTCCTCTTCTCCACCTCGCACCCGCCGTCGGTGGCGGCCAGCTGCATTGCTGCCTTCGAGGTCCTGGAGCAGGAGCCGGAGCGCATCGAGAAACTCTGGGAGAATACCCGTTACTGGAAGAAGGAACTGGGCAACCTCGGTTACAACATAGGCGGCGTGAACACGCCTGCCAGCGAGACACCTATTACGCCCATCATCATTGGCGACGGCAAGCTGACCATGGATTTCTCGCGTGAACTTTTTAAAGAGGGCGTGATGGGCACGGGCATTGCCTTTCCCACCGTGCCGGAAGGCAAGGCGCGCGTGCGCACCATTGTGACGGCCACCCATACCCGCGAGGAGCTTGACCGTGCGCTACAGGTGCTGCAGCAGGTTGGCAAGCGCATGAGCATTTTGAGATGACGGCCCTTGCTCTGGGAGTCCTCAGCGGACGCGGGCTTTTGCGCCTCTGAACAACTTGAGGGGTAAGAGGTTAGGCCGCAGATCAGACCGGCAGATGGCGGCACCGAGCGTGACGGCAGGGGCAACTCACCGGCGGGCGCCACGCATCTACCCAGTGACTTATTGGAATTCTTGTTGCAAGTTGTTGCGCGCCGTGACCGCTTCGCAGCCCAAACCAGAGCCCGACGCAGCCAGAGTAATGCAGCCTGGCGGCAGCTCCGTGCCTAACTCCGGGTCTATGCACCTGCTGTTGCAGGCTTCCGCTACTCTGCTCGCGCAGCCTGACCTTCACACCGTGCTGGATCGCATCCTGGCGCTCTCCCGGCGTCTGATTCACGCCGACGCCTACGCGGTCTGGCGTTTTGAAGAGAGCAAAGAGGAATGGCGAGTGCTGGCTTCGCATGGCCTGTCGCCAGAGTACCTGTCGTCCGTTCCCGCGGCCGGGATTACCGAGTTGAGCGACGAGCCTATCGTAGCTCTCGACGTGCACAGCCTGCCCTTGCTGGAGCACCGGCGGCGCGCATATGCCGCGGAAGGAATTAGGTCCCTGCTGGCTCTGCCCCTGCGCATCCAGGGCCGCAATGTGGGCTCCATTACGTTCTATTTCCGAAATCAACGGCAGCTGGAGCTCATCGAGCTGCAGGAGACGGAAGTGCTGGCTAACCTGGCTGCTTCCGGCATCAGCAGCGCAGAACTTTATGAAGAGCAGGTCAGGTTGCGCGAACAAGCCGAGGCGCAGCGCCGCCGCGCCGCCTTCCTGGCGCAAGCCAGCGCGGCTCTTGGGGACTCGCTCGATTTCACCATCACGCTGCAGCGCGTAGCTGAACTTGCGGTTCCGGAAGTGGCGGACTGGTGCGCCGCGTTTGTCACCAATGAACGAGGCGTGGTGGAGCGTGCCGCGGTGGCCCATCGCGATCCCGCCAAAATCGCACTAGCCGCCGAATTTCACACCAAGTACCCACCTACTCTCAGCAGCGGCAGTGCCATCGCTACCGTGGTCGAAACCGGCGAACCGCAGTTTTTTCCAGAGATTACAGAGGAAATGCTGCGCCAGGTAGGGCGCGATCCGGAGCGCCTGCGCCTGGTTCGCGAGCTCAACATGAGGTCGGTGCTGATCGTCCCCATGTTTTCGCGCAATCGGGTATTGGGCGCTCTGTTGTTCGTGATGGCGGAATCGGGACGTACACTGTCGGCCGCCGACCTCGAACTGGCGGAAGCGCTGGCGGCGCGCGCCGCGGCCGCTATTGACAATAGCCGGCTGTTCCAACAGGTGCGGTGGCAATTAGAAGAACGTGCCCGCACCGAGGCGGCGCTTATCAAGACCGAGCGCCTGGCCACCGCTGGCCGTCTGGCAGCCACCATCGCGCACGAGATCAACAACCCCCTGGAGGCGGTCACCAATCTGATCTACCTGGCTCGATCGGCTCCCGCCGGCGAGGTGGGTTCTTATCTGCAGATGGTGGAGGACGAGCTGGCGCGCATTGCCCGCATCACAAAGATGACCTTGGGCTTCTACCGCGACAGCGGTGCGCCCACGCCGGTGGATGTGGCTGAGCTGCTGCGGGAAGTGCTGGCTCTGTATGGGGCCAAGCTGCGCGCCAAGAACATTCGTGTGCAGACTGACGTGGAGTGTCCACAGAACGTTCTCGGCTCCAAGGGCGAACTGCGTCAGGTGGTCGCCAACCTGGTGGCCAATGCGGTTGACGTCCTCCCCAATGGCGGCAGCCTTACTCTGACCGTCCACGATTCTGACGGTGCCGTGCAACTCCGCGTCTCCGACAATGGTCCAGGCATACCCCCGGAGAACCTTAGCCGCATCTTCGAGGCTTTCTTTACCACCAAGGCCGAACTGGGCACAGGACTCGGGCTGTGGGTGTCGCGGCAGATAGTGGAGAAGCACGGTGGCACCATTAGCGTAGAAAGTACACCCGCCGGCACCTGCTTCACCGTCTCCCTCCCTTGTGCCACCCAGCTCTCCCGCGCTTCCTAGCGGCCCGGCTGACTGCCTGCTGTCGCCGGTTAAGGTTGCCTTAAGGTGTTCCAGGTTACGCTACGGCCTCGAGGAGGAGACGTGCATCGAGCGGCAGCAGTGTTTCTGGCCTGCCTGTTAGTTCCTGGATGTACAGCGGCGCAGGATGCCGCCGTGCAAACCGGCAATCGCAATTTTCAACTCACTGCCCTGCAGGATGGCCTGCGTGCGACTCCGGCATTGGACCTGCGAAAGCCCGCACCGGGGAAAAATCAGGCAGGCTCGGAAGGGGAGGTTTACGCGCAGCCGGCGGCTTCAAGCACTCCCACACAGCCCCAGGGTGTGGAGTTGATGGAGCCGGGGACGCCGGGTCAGACCGGCCCTCCGCTCACCATCACCTTGCAGGACGCGATGGCGCGTGCGCGCAGAAACTATGCGCAGTACCTCTCCGCGGTCACCGACGCGAAGGTGGCCAACGAGGATCGCTTGCAGGCACGGGCCTCGCTGCTGCCCTCACTCAGTTACAGCCAGCAGTATCTGGGTACCCAAGGGAACGGCAAGCTGGCCAGCGGGCGCTTCGTGACCAATGACGGCATACACGTCTACCGGGTGTGGGGCGTGGTTCACCAGGAGATTCCCGCCGGCTTTTTCACCTTCTCGCCTTACAAGCGGGCGGCCGCGGCAGCAGCCATCGCCCAGGCGCAGGCGGAAATAGCCCGGCGTGGCCTTACAGTCACGGTCACCGACCTGTACTACGGCCTGATTGTGGCCCAGCGCGAATACGCCACCGCACAACAGGTGCTGGCCGAGGCACAACATTTTCTTGATATCAGCAGGAAACTGCAGCAGGGCGGGGAGGTGGCCCAGAGCGATGTGATCAAGGCCCAGATTCAGTTTAACCAGCAGAACCAGGCGTTCCAGGATGCGCGCCTGGCCATGAGCAAGGCCAGGCTGGACCTGGCGGTGCTGCTATCGCCCACGTTAGACCTGAATTTCAACCTGGTGGACGACATTGACCAGGCGCCCGCCTTGCCGGCGTTTGGCGAGGTTCAGGATATGGCGGCGCGGGAGAACCAGGACGTGCGTGCGGCCGTAGAAGCCTTGCGGGCGGCCCAGGCGGACGTCACCATCGCCCGCGACGGCTTTTTCCCCACCCTGAGCTTCGACGGCGTCTACGGGATTGAAGCCAACGCTCTGGCCTTGAACAGCCCGGTGGCGGCGGACAGGGAACTAGGGCCGTTGCCCAACCTGGGCTACTTCATCACCGCTTCCCTGAATGTCCCCATCTGGAATTGGGGCGCGACCATGAGCAAGCTGCGGCAGGCGCAATACCGGCGGCAGCAGGCAAAAGTGGAACTGTCCCAGACCCAGCGGCAGGCCCTAAGGAATCTTTATTCCTTCTACAATGAGGCTGCGGTTTCGCGTTCGGAGGTGCAGGGCTTACGCGAAGCTGCCAACCTGGCGGCCGAAAGCCTGCGCTTAACCAACCTGCGCTACCGGGCCGGGGAGGCCACGGCGCTGGAGGTAGTGGACGCGCAGAATGTGCTGGCAGCCGGGCGCAACGCCTACGACAACGGGCAACTTCGCTACCGCCTGGGCGTGGCCAATTTGCAGACGCTGACCGGCAAGTTCTGATACATGAGCCAGAATCGCGCACAATCCAAGCTCGCAAGCCGCAGGGTGGGTGCGGCCGCACTGGCGCTTCTGGCCCTGGTTCCCTTTGGGTGTTCCGATAACAAAAAAGAGAAAGAGCCGGTAGTGGCAGTGGAATCGGCCCTGGTACAGCGCGCCCGGCTGCAGCGCACGGTCAGCGCCGAGGCCATCCTCTTCCCCCTGCACCAGGCGGCGCTGGTGCCCAAGATCAGCGCGCCGGTGGAAAAGTTCTACGTGAACCGCGGCAGCCGCGTACGGCGGGGGCAGTTGCTGGCGGTGCTGGAGAACAGGGATCTGCAGGCGGGCGCGGAGCAGAGCAAGGGCGAGTTTGAACAGGCACAGGCGGCTTACGAGACCACCACCGCGGCCACCGTTCCGGAAGAAGTACAAAAAGCGGAGCTGGAGCTGAAAGCTGCGCGGCAAAGCCTGGCAACTGAGCAGAAGATTTACAGTTCACGGAAAAATCTTTACAAGCAGGGAGCCCTGCCGCGCAAGGACCTGGAAGCAGCGGGGGTGGCTTTGACGCAGGCGCGCAACGCCTTCCAGATCGCGGAAAAGCATCTCAACGCGCTGCTCAAGACTGGCCAGGCGCAGGAATTGAGAGCGGCGCAAGGCCAACTGGCCGCCGCCAGAGGCAAGTACCAGAGCGCCGAGGCGCAGCTCAGCTATTCCGAAATCCGCAGTCCCATCTCTGGCGTAGTGACGGACCGCCCGCTCTATCCGGGAGAGATGGCGACGGCGGGCACGCCGCTGCTTACGGTGATGGATCTGTCGCACGTCATCGCCAAGGCGCACATTCCCCAAGCTGAGGCGGCGCTGCTCAAAGTGGGGGACGCGGCCACCCTTACCGCCGCCGGCCGGAATCAGCCGATCCCTGCCACGGTAACGGTGGTCAGCCCCGCCCTTGATCCCAGCAGCACCACGGTAGAGGTGTGGGTGGATGCCGCAAATGCCCGCCAGTACCTGCGGCCCGGCTCCAGCGTGCACATTTCAATGCTGGCGCAGACGATCCCGGACGCGCTCACCGTGCCAGCCAGTGCGGTGTTGACCGAGTCTGGCGGAACCACGTCGGTAATGGTAATCGGCAGCGATGGGCGCGCCCACCACCGCGAGGTGAGGGTCGGCGTGCGCCAGGACAACCAGGTGCAGATCATTTCCGGGCTGAGTGCAGGAGAGCGGGTAGTGACTGCAGGCGCGTACGGGCTGCCCGACAACACGCGCGTGCAGGTGCAGTGAACCAGTTCTCAGTTCTCGGTTCTCAGTTCTCGGCAGTAGAAGCCACGAACTCAGTATGAATCTGAGGTCCTTCCTAGCATCGAGGCAGAAGCACGAGTCGGAAGGCTCGCACTACTGGTTCGCCTACTTTTCCAAGCCCATCATCTTTCTCATACTGACCCTCGCTTTGGTGGGCGTCTACGAGGCATTTACTATCCCGATTGCGGTTTTCCCGGAAACCAACTTTCCCCGCATCGTGATCGGCATTGACAACGGCGTGATGCCGATTGACCAAATGATGGTGACCATCACCCGCCCGGTGGAGGAGGGCGTCAACAGCGTGCGCGGCCTGCAGCGCGTGCTCTCCATCACCAGCCGCGGCTCGGCGGAAGTGGACCTGTTCTTCGACTGGAACGTGGATATGTTTCAGACCCTCACGCGGGTGAATGCCGCCATGGCGCGAGTACGCTCGGTGCTGCCGCCCACGGCGGAAATTCGGGTTAATCGGCTCACCTTCGCCACTTTCCCCATCATGGGCTACAGCCTGACCTCGCGCACCGTGCCGCAAACCCAGCTTTGGGAGCTGGCCACCTACGACCTGAAGCCCCGGCTCAACCGCCTGGACGGGGTTTCCACCGTGGTGGTGCAGGGAGGGCAGGAGCCGGAGTTCCACATCGTCCCCGATCCATCCAAGCTGCTGGCCGCACAGGTTACGGTCACCGACCTGCTCAATGCCGTACAGCAGACCAACTTGGTGGATTCGCCCGGCCTGCTGGAGCAGAATCACCAGCTCTACTTGGGGCTGGTGAGCGGGCAAGTGCGCGACCCGGCGCAGATCGCGCAAATCGTGGTCAAGAACACGCCCGCCGGCGTGCCGGTGCACGTCGGCGACGTGGCCCGGGTGGAGCCTAGCGTAAGGCCGCTGTACACCATCGTGACCGCGAATGGTCAGCCGGCGGTGCTGCTGAACATCAATCGCCAGCCCGACAGCAATACGGTGCGCGTCGCCGACGAGGTTCACGCCGAGATTGCCCAGATTCGCAAGGAACTGCCCAAAGGCATTGATGTCCAGCCTTTTTACGACCAGTCGAAGATTGTCAGCGCCTCCATCAAGAGCGTGCGCGATGCCATTATTCTCGGACTCATCCTGGCCTCCATCATTCTGGTGCTCTTCCTGCGCGACTGGGGCACCTCGATCGTGGCCGGCCTGGTCATTCCGGTCACCCTGATGGTGACCTTCATCGTGCTGAAAATCCTGGGTCAGAGTTTCAACCTGATGACCCTGGGTGGCCTGGCGGCTGCGGTGGGACTGGTGATTGACGATGCCATCGTGGTGGTGGAGAACATTGTTCTGCATCGCGACGCCGGGCAGGGCCGCCTGGCGGCTATTCGCAGCGCCTTGCGGGAAATTTCCACGCCCCTGGTGGGTTCCACCCTCACCCCCATCGTGGTCTTTCTGCCGCTCATTACCATAACGGGGGTAACCGGCACCTTCTTCCGTGCGCTGGCCGTGACGGTGGCGGTGTCGCTCCTGACCTCCCTGGCGCTAGCCCTAACCTGGACGCCGAACTTAAGCCAGTACTTCATTCGTGGGCGGGGACAGGACAGCGAAAACGGAGAAGATAGCGACGCGTTCAGCACCGAGCGTCTGCTGGCGGCGGAAGAGGCCACGCTGCGGGGCACTTTTGGCCGGGTGGTAGCTTTTTACGAGCGTTGGTTGAAGCGTGCCTTGGAACGGCCGCTTTGGTTGCTGGGGCTCAGCCTGGCGCTGATCATAGCCTCTTATGCCTGCTACCAGGGACTGGGCACGGACCTGCTGCCGGAAATGGACGAAGGCGGCTTCGTGCTGGATTACATCATGCCGGCGGGCAGTTCGCTCCAGGAAACCAATCGGGTCATCTCGCACGTCGAGAAGATCCTGCGCGCCATTCCCGAAGTGCAGAGCACCTCACGGCGTACCGGCCTGCAGCTGGGCCTGGCGGCGGTCACCGAAGCCAACACCGGCGACATTTCCGTCAAGCTGAAGGAGCATCGCAGCCGCGGCATCGAGGAAATCATGGCCCAGGCGCGCGCGGAAATTACCCGGCAGGAGCCCGAACTCGACATCGAATTCATTCAGACGCTACAAGACATGATCGGCGACCTGACCAGCGCGCCTGAGCCCATTCAGATCAAACTCTTCTCCCCCGATGCGAAGCTGCTGCAGCAGTGGGCGCCCAAGGTGGCGGACGCCATACAGAAGATTCCCGGAGTAGTGGATCTGCTCAACGGCATTGACAACACCATCAGCGGGCCGGCGGTGATGTTCCAGGTGGACCCGGCAGTGGCGGCGCGCGCGGGTTTTACTCCAGAGGAGGTGGCCACAGACGCGGCCGCCATTCTGGAAGGCGAGCCGGCCCAGACTCCGGTTGTGGTCAACGACCGCGCCTACACCATCCGGGTGCGCTTCCCCGACACCGACCGCGCTTCGCTGGATGCCATGAAGAACACATTGCTGGTGAGCAGCACGGGAAGGACAGCGACTCTGGGGGCGCTGGCGACCCTGACCGAACTGCCGGGGCAGACCGAAATCCGGCGCGAAAACCTGCAGCGCGATGTGGCCGTCACGGCGCGGCTGGAGGGGCGCGACCTGGGCAGCGGCATGGAGGCGGTGCAGAAAGCCGTGGCCGGCCTGCACCTGCCTGCTGGCATCCGCGTAGCCTACGGCGGCACCTACCGAGAGCAGCAGAAGTCATTCGCCGACTTGGTGCTGGTGCTGGCGCTGGCCATCGTGCTGGTGTTCATCGTGCTGCTGTTCGAATTTCGCAGCTTCTCCGCCCCGGTGGCCATTCTCGCTTCGGCCCTGCTTTCCACCGCTGGGGTGTTTGTAGCCCTGCTCATCACCGGGACGACCTTCAACATCTCGTCTTTCATGGGCCTGATCATGGTGGTTGGGATCGTGGCTAAGAATGGAATTCTGCTTCTCGATGCCGACCAGCACTTCCGGGCCGCGGGCGTGGGGGCGCTGGAGTCCATTGTGCAGGCAGGGCGGCGGCGGCTGCGTCCCATCCTGATGACCGCGCTGGCCACCGTGGCCGGAATGTTGCCCCTGGCACTGGCCTGGGGCCAAGGCTCGCAGATGCTGCAGCCGCTGGCCATCGCCGTAATCGGCGGAATCACCATCTCCATGGTGCTCAGCCTGATCATTACCCCGGCGGTGCACTTCTACCTTGGGCGAGAGCCGTGACTCAGCCCTGCAGTTCGAGCAAATTTACGCGTCTGGAAAGGACTTCGCTGACTCCTGACACCCGACTCCTGACCCCTGGTGTGAATCCCGCATGACAGAACTGCATCTGTTGCACGATAATTAGTAGGGTTGGGACAGTCCACGCAGGAAAGGACCCAAGCTGACTTGGAGCAGATAGAACAGGTGGAGGCGAGCGCGGCAGGCCTGCCAGCCATTCCCGTGTCTTCGATCTGGCGAACCATTCGTAACTATATCTTCTGGAATTATGAGCGCGGCAGCATTCACTATGACATCATGGTGACGCTCATTCTGTTGTTTATCTTCGTCACCCCGTTGTTTGTCAATTTCAAAGACAAACCTGTCGGGCACACCCCGCATCCCACCGCAGTCGTCGTTATTCCTCAAGCCGAGGGCGGTCTGGTGTATCAGGTGCCGGCAGCTGCTGTGTCCGGCAATGATGATGCCGCCGTCCGCAAGGGGCTGCAGCGAATAATTGCACCCATCGCCGGCCAGGCCAGCATCTCAAAATATGAAAAGACGAGCGACGCCGCCGGCGAGCCTGTGTATCAAGTCTGGGTGAAGAGGTAGTTTCAGTACCCAGTGCCTGGCAGGACGGCGCGGACTCGGAATTTACCCATGAAACATGCCTTCCAAAGCGGAATATGCCTGCTGGCCATACTGCTGGGGGGAGCGCTGGCGCAAACTCCGTCGCCGGCCGGCAGCAGCAATGCAAGTGAGCTGAACGCTATTCTGACGCGCATGGACCAGACCGCCGAGAAGTTCAAAACCACAGAAGCGGATTTCGTCTGGGACCAGTATGCCAAGGTCGTGGATGAGACCGACACCCAGAAGGGAAAGCTGTACTTCCGGCGCACCAAGTCGGGTGTGGAATATGCCGCGCAGATCACTGACCCCACGCAAAAAGACGTGCTTTTCCGCGATGGGAAGGTGCGGGTTTACCAGCCCGGCATTGATCAGGAAACCGTCTATAACCCCGGCAAAAGCAAGGCGGACCTGGAGAGCTTCCTGGTGCTGGGGTTTGGGGGGCGAGGCCACGACCTGGAGAAGTCCTTTGACGTGCGTTACCTCGGCAAAGAGCAGGTACAGGGGGTAGACGCCGTCAAGCTGGAACTGGTGCCCAAGTCACAGCGGGCGCGCAACACCTTCGCCCAGATTCTGCTGTGGATTGATCCGGCGCGCGGGGTTTCTGTGCAGCAGGATTTTCTGGAGCCTTCGGGCGATTATCGGCTGGCGAAATACTCCAACATCCAAATCAACAGCAAGATTCCGGACAGCGCTTTTGAGTTGAAAACCACGGGCAAGACCAGGGTGGTTTCGCCCTAGAGCAGCGCGGTATGTGTTGCAAAACGAAAGACTTTCCCGAAATGGAGCGGATTCCGAACGTGCGCGCAAAATAAATTGGAGAGCGAGCACCCCCGGGCTATACTCTAAAAATTGCGCCACGCATCCAAAGTAGTTGGAGCGTCAGCCCGCAAAGGTACCGATTCTTATCATGGCTAAAGTATTTACCATTCCCGTCCGGCCTAACCCCCTCAACCGCAAACCCGAGCGCAAGGCCGATCCGCGTTATGTGGAAGGCCAGCGCCTGCTGGTGCAGGCGATGAAGTACCTCGCCCAGTCGGATCCACAAGGCAACCGGGCCGCCATCGAGCTGCTCTCCGAACACTTTCGCACCCGCTTCCGCATGAGCGATTCGCCGCTGCAGTAAAAACCAGGAGTCGGTAGTCAGGAGTCGGCGGAACCAGTCCTTGCCGCCGCTAACCTCTCCAATTCCCTCCAAAGCAGGCGGTACACATCCTTACTTTGCGATTCGCGGGCTGGGGCTTCCGCCCCACGCGTTCTGCTATTACAAAGGCAAAAAATTAGGGGGCGGAAGATCCGCCCCCGGAGCCGTGCTGCGCGCTGTGCGCAGGTGAGAGGTTAGAAGCTGAACCGCAGGGCAAACTCCATCAGCCGCGGGAGGTTCAAGGTGTTGGTGAAGGTGCCAAACACGGCCGACGTGGCCAGGCTGTTGTTGCCATTGTACTGCATCTGACCGACGTCAAAACGCGGCGTGTTGGTCACGTTGAAGGTCTCCCAGCGGAAGCTCAACTGCTTGTCCTCGGTGATGTTCCAGGTCTTTCCTAGGCTGGCATCAATGTCGAAGGTGCCGGGACCGCGCAAGTTGTTGCGCTGTCCGGACTCACCCGGGTAAGCCAAGCGGAAGTCTTGGATGGCGGCCGACGGGTCCTGAAAGACATTGGGCAGCACCGAGCCTCCGGAAGTCGCCGCCACCATGTAACTGCCGGTTTTGGGCAAAGGCCCGGTCTGTACGGCTGCGGACGTGAGCTGCCAGTCCGTGCCCCAGAAGCCGAGGCCTGGTTCAATGGTGAAGGGGAAGCCGCTAGACCAGCGCCACAGGCCTGCTATTGACCAGCCGCCCAGGAAGGCGTTGAGCACGCTGCCCATGCCGCCGCCAAAGTGCTTGCCGCGGCCGACTGGCAGTTCGTACACCCAGTTGGCATTGATCTGGTGAGTGTTATCAAAATCGGAGACCGCGCGCAGCTGTTTCGGGTTCCAGGCATTGATAATCTGGCTGGCGCCGACGCCGAAACCCTCAAACTCGTTGATACGCTCGGCGTTGGAGCCCATGTCAATGGATTTGGAATAGGTGTAGTTGAAATCGAGGTTCAGGCCGTTGCTCATGCGCTTGCGCAGGCTGAGCTGCAGCCCGTTGTAAGCACTGTTGCCCATGCTGCGCCACGCATAGAGCGAGGACCACTGCGGGTTGTAGAACACATATCCGTTGGTTTGCTTTCCGTTAATCGTGGCGCACGCCGGGAAGCAGCCGCCGGGACCGTTGATGCCGAAACCACCAGGTACATCAATCGAGTAGAGGGCGGTGGTTTCGTTTCCCGTGAAGCAGGAATACATGTCATAGACAGCCTGCGTCGCCGTAACGTTTCCGGTTACGCTGCCATCGCCCGGGGCGCAGCCATTTCCTGGGCCGCTCCCAAATCCCAACTGGGTAGCCGCGGGCCCAGCGGCGCTGGGGAAGAAGTTTTGCCAGAAGGGAATGTTCCCGATCTGCTGAATAGGCACGCCGGCATTGGCGGCCTTTGCCAGTAGGGTGGCTGCGGTGAAATAATCCATGCCCGACTTGGGATCGCGCATATTCACGGGCGTAGCCAGATCTGCTTCCTGCAGCAGGTGGTGAGCGAAGCGACCCACGTAGGAAGCCTCAACCACAAAGTTCTTAGGCAGTTCCCGGGTGATGCTGAAGTTAACTACGTGCGAGTAGGGGGTATGCATGTGGCCGTCCAAGCCCCAGGTGATGGCGAATCCACCACCTGAGAGATCGGTAGGCGGAACGGTGGGGAAGGGGCCGGTGGGAGCAGGCGGCTGGATGTTGCAGGGCGGCGCGCCGCAGCCCTGAGCCGCTGTAGTGGGAATGAAGTTGACGGTGGGCTGGCTGAAGCGCGGGCTGCTATCTACGCTCTGCGTAGCCGCGGGATTATCAATCAGCGTGGTCAGGCCGAACGAGCCATTGCGGTCGAAGCTGTTGACAATGCCCTCGCCGAAGTGGTCGTAGTAGATGCCCCAGCCGCCACGGATGGAGAATTTACCCGCCCCGCCGCCGGTGATGCGCTTCCAGATGCCGCTATCACCCTCCGGCGCCCAGGCGAACGAGACCCGGGGCGCGATGTTTCCGTAATCCCAGTTCCAGAAAGGACTCTTGCCGTTGCCCTGGCCGGAAAGGCCCAACCCGACCAGATTAGTGCAGTTGGTACCGTAAGGGCCGCACACATTGTAAGGAAGCCCCTGTTGCGCCAATTGCCCGCGCTGGTTGAAAAAGGTGCTCAGGTCCACGGTGGGGGCCACCTGGTTGCCGTGCACCTCGTAAGGAGGCTGCAGCAGGGTATAGCGAGCGCCAAAGGTTACAGTCAGAGTGGGAGTGACCCGGAGCGTGTCCTGCGCATACCACTCTGCTTCGTGGGACTTGAAGTGGCGCGGTATAAAAGCGCCTTGAGGCAGCAGGGCGCCGGTTTTGTCGCGGTTGTACTCGCCCTCTACGAAGGGTACCAGGCCGGCCAGCGCGGCCATGGGCAAGTCATACGACTGGCTGAAGTCGCCGGAGACGGGAGCGAAGCCAAAAGCGCCTGGATCCAGACTTTCGCCTGACCCGGCGATGCCTGCCGCGTCTAGCCAGGAAACGTTGGTCTGACCGAAGTTGTAGGAGTCGGTGTTGCCCACCCGTTCATCATTGATAATGCGCAGGTTGCCGCCAAACTGAAAGGTATGCTTTCCCTTCGTCCAGGTTACGTCGTCCACAAAGTTCTGCATGGGAACGATCACCCGGGAAGTGGACGTTTGACCGTTAAGATCGTTCAGACCGCGGAAATTCACAAAGGGTGAGTTCTGCAGGCCGACGTTGTCAAAGCCTTCCCGAATGAAGCCATAGCGGAAGCTGTTGATCAAGTTGTTGCGCAGAATGGCGGTGTAGCCGGCGGCGATCCCCTTGCTGTTGTTCAAATAGGTCAAGTTCGAGGGATCTCCCGGGAACTCGGGCCCGTCGGTGCCCAAGCCGGCGACGCTGTCGTTTTGCAGATTGCCGCGCAGGAACAGCCGGTGGTTGCCGTTGGGAGTGAGGTTGTAATCCAGTTTCACGATGTAGGTGTCCCGCTTGGCGGGTGCGCCGGCGGTGAACTGGTAACCGCGGAAGTTAAAGCCGTCGCCCACGATGTCCGTGTTGGGCATGGGATACTGCTTGAAAATCTGCATCACTGCCGGATTCGCCCCCGGGCCCAGCGGGCACGTGCCGCCGGGAACGCCAGGGCCCAGTGAAGTGCTGCAATTCGGATCCATGCTCGCAATCTGAGCAGGAGAGAGCCGCACCACACTGCCGGTATCAGAGATGTAGCTGATGAAACCATTGCGCAGGTCAGCGCTGGGCACGGTGCGCACCACGGAGGTGTTCTCACGGAGGCGTTGGCCTTCGTAGGTCGCAAAGAAGAACAAGCGATCCTTCTTGATGGGCCCGCCAAGGGACCCGCCAAAGGTGTTGCGAATCAGCTTGCCGGGAATATTAGGTTGACCGGAGCCGAGCTGTGCGTTCTTCACAAACCAGTCATTCGCCGTAGTAAACGTCGGGCGATGGTATTCGTACAACGTGCCGTGGAACTGGTTGGTGCCACTCTTGGTCACCATGACCACCTGGGCGCCGGAGGAGCGGCCCTCATCGGCGTTGCCGCCGGTGGTGGTAACGCGGAATTCCTGCAGCGAGTCCAGCGTAGGGCGCAGAGCACCCTGGAAGGCCTGCCCAAGCACGGGGTCATTGTTGTCCACGCCGTCAATCACGATGTTGGCCTGGTCGCTGCGCGCGCCGGCCACAGAGCCGCTGCGGCTGTCTTGGGAGTTCGGCATCGCCTGCTGGTTGTTGCCGGTGTAAGCTACGCCCGCTTGGAGGCTCAAGATCCCCGTGGGATCGCGGCCTTCAAAGGGCAGATTCTGAATCTGATCGGTATTGAAGGCATGCCCCAGGGTGGCATCCTGCGTGTTGACCAGCGGGGCCGCTCCCGTTACCTCCACCGTCACTGCCTGGCCAGATACCTGCATCTCCACATCCAGCGTGGCCGGAGTGTTCACCATCAAGGTCAGGTTTGAACGTTGCTCGGTGGCGAAGCCGGTGGCTTCTATTTTCAGCAGGTAAGTGGCGGGGGGGACCTCCAGGAACTGGTAAACGCCTGTGCGGTCGGTTGTGGCCGTTCGGGTGTATCCCGTCTGCGGATTGGACAGAGTAGCCGTTGCCCCGGAAATAACCGCACCTTTGGGGTCGGTGACAGTGCCGCGCAGGGACGAAGTGCCCGTCTGGGCGAATACGAAGGACGTGAGCGATGCAGCAACAGCGAACAGGAAGATGAGCTTAGCGATGCGCATCCGGCGCTCCTATCAATTTTGGTGACAAATGAGCCTGGGAGAATTTGTCAGCTACTCTGCAATTTGGGTGCCCAAATGTGCTTGAGGATCACGCTGCCAAACTAGACATAAATCAACAGCTTAGGACTGTTAGTTCGGAAGGGTACACCAATTTACATAGAGGCGCTACAGGTTTTGGTAGGGCAGTATTAAAATGCCAAACCGTAGCTCTTATGAAAACAGCGCGCTTGTTGATTGTCCTCGCTGCCTTGCTTGTAGCTGCCACAGCGCAAAATCCGACCCCGGAAAGCCAGAACTTCGCCACCATCGGCGACCTCAAGCTGCAAAACGGTCAGGTTATACGCGAATGCCGCCTGGGCTATCGCACCTTTGGCCAGCTTAACGCCGACAAGTCCAATGTCGTGCTTTTTCCTACCTGGTTCGGCGGGCGAACTCAAGACCTGGTGGACCTGATCGGCCCCGGCAAGCTGGTGGACAGCACGAAGTATTTTGTGGTGGCGGTGGACGCGTTGGGCGATGGGGTTTCTTCTTCGCCTTCCAACAGCCAGGCGCAGCCGCGCATGCAGTTTCCCCAGTTTTCCATCCGCGACATGGTGGAGAGCCAGCACCGTTTGCTCAGCCAAGTGTTTCACCTCACCCATGTGCATGCGGTGATGGGCATTTCCATGGGCGGCATGCAGACCTTCCAGTGGGCAGTCGCCTACCCGGACTTCATGGACAAGGCCATTCCCATCGTGGGCTCGCCCCGGCTGGCGCCCTACGACCTGCTGCTGTGGCAAACCATGATTGACGCCATTGAGCAGAACCCCTTGTGGAAGGACGGCAATTACACTCAGCAGCCAGTGCCGCGCGAGGTTGAGCAGATTGGCAATTTGGCACTCTCCACGCCCGAGCACTACAACCGGGAGATGACGCGGGAAAAATTCTTCGCCGGGCTTAAGAAGCCCCCAGACACGAACTTCGACAGCAACGACCGCATCCGCCAGGCCCAGGCCATGATGGGACTGGACGTGAGCGCACCTTTCGGCGGCTCCATGGAACGCGCGGCCGCAGCAGTCTCGGCACCTATGCTGATCATCGTGGACGCCCACGACCACATGGTCACACCCGGCCCCGCGCTGGATTTCGCCAAGCTCAAAGGCGCACAAACCCTGGTCCTGGACAACGATTGCGGTCACCTCGGCGCAGGCTGCGATGCGCAGAAGGTGAGCTTTGCCGTGGCGGAGTTTCTGGGGAAGCACTAGCTGGTAGTTGGTCAACGCAGGTCAAGGTTTCGCAGGTTTCAAGGTTTCACGCGGAGCGAGGTTTTGGTCTGGAAACTCTGAAACCTTGAAACTTTGAAACCTGCTCTTCAACAGCAGCCGAACGGCCGCCGGAATTCGTTCTCCACCTCGCGGGCCGCAGCTATGGCTGCCGCGATCAATACCGCTAAGCCGCTGAGTGCAATTGCCCACATAGTGTCTCCTTGCTTGCTGCGGATGGAATGTACGCCCCGTTGCAATACTT
>JBLMXE010000239.1:0-6317 GCA_050257615.1 Chlamydiota bacterium
TGGGCGACGGCGTGGTCGCCAACGTGGTGCTCAAGCGCACCAAGGCGGAAGGCGCGGGCTGGATGGTCATTACCAGCGGCTGGGCCTTTGCTGTCATGGCCGGCGTCTTCACCGCGGTGGCCTGCGGCAGCCGCGATGCCCACATCAATCCCGCCGTCACCCTGGGCTTTGCCGTCAGCTCCGGAACTTTCGCTAAAGTGCTGCCTTACGCTCTTGCCCAACTGCTAGGCGCCTTTGCGGGGGCGACCCTGGTGTGGCTCTATTTCCTGCCGCATTGGCGCGAGACCCCTGATCCGGACGCCAAGCTGGCCTGCTTCTGCACCACGCCCGCCATCCGCAACTTTCCCTCCAACCTGCTCTGCGAAGTGATTGGCACCTTCCTTTTAGTGCTGGTGGTGGGCGCGATGTTTTCCAAAGCAGTGAGCGCCGTCGGTCCCGTGGCCGGGCTGGGCCCGTACCTGGTGGCCAGCCTGGTGTGGGGAATTGGGCTCTCGCTGGGCGGAACCACGGGTTATGCCATCAATCCTGCCCGCGATCTGGGGCCGCGTCTTGCTCATGCCCTCTGGCCCATCTCCCGCAAAGGCCACTCCGACTGGGGATACGCGCTGGTGCCCGTGGTGGGCCCGCTTTTGGGCGGCATCCTGGCCGGGCTGCTGATGCGCTGGTTAGGTTTCTAACTGCTCTGAATTCATTACAGAACTGCATTCGGGGAGCAGCTCTCGAATTTTGTTGAACCGGCACACATTGCAGCCAATACTACAAACGTGGCCAAGGTTACCAAGTTGCTTCTGGCGAGTATGGCCGTGCTGGCGATCTTCATTATCTTCGCTCACCCGGCCACCCTCTTACCTCCGGCAACTCATGCCAACGACGCTTCCATTTTCCACCTGCTGATTACCGCTATCGGAGGATTGGTTGTCCCGGTGGCGGTGCTGACTCCTCAATGTCTCTACAGTTTCGAGGCGCCGCAGCTTGCGTGCGATAGTTCCTCCCGCCTTGCTCTGATCTGTACTCGCCTGTGCTAGGCCTCCGCCTCTTCTTTTCGCCAGTAAGTCAGACGGCAGGGCCGCGTCTGGGTTGAACCACCGTCAATGATTTCCCGCGGAGGAACCATGCACGCAAGCAGGGCGACGCTCGCCCCCATCAACTCTGAAATTCGCTATCAGGACTATTTATCGAAGCAGTGGGTTTGCTGCCACGCTCCCTGCCGTTGGCGCGACAACGTGGAACTCAGGTTTCGCAGCATTGCCTACCGCGAACTGGAGCCGGCAGGTAGTTGCAAACACATCGAGATTCTGGCCAAGTGGCTGGGCAAACTGCAGCGCCGCGAGCCGCTGCCCCCGCTTATTGTGTGTGCCACGGAGCGCGCAACCTTCTACATCCGCGACGGCAATCATCGCCACGAAGCCATCGGCCTGTTCCTTGGGGCCGGCGCAGAAGACGCCACCATCCGAGTGGCGGAAGTCGTACCCAAGCCTGGGTATTGCTTCCGCTATCACTGGTTTGGAAACTATGGCACCTACCTGCTGGAGCCAAATCCCGTCACCCTGTCTCGCCCGAATGCGGCCTTCCAGACGATCAGTGCATCAGGGAGCTTACTCTTAATCCTAGATAATACGGCCACAACACAATGGCCAGCACCCCTTGCCAGAAACCAAGGTGGAGAAATCCAATGGTGAAGAGCCAGGCCGCCGCCCACAGCGTGCCGGCGAAAGAATGCTGCTCGATCTTGATGCGCTCCATGTGGCCTCCGGACTAATTGTATCCGGCAGCCCGAGGAAGAAGGAGTCGCAGACCGCTCGTTTAGCCGAAAAGAAACAATACGGAGGGAAGATTCGTATCAGGGCGCGACTTCAGTCGTGCCGATCAGAGCGCCAGAGGGGTGCGCCTTCAGGCGCTGGGGACGGCGCGACACAAAAACCCGCGCGAGCGAAGTCCAGGCTACAAGAGGCGCCGGCTACGGAATGTCCCTGACCAGGCGCACAGGCGTGGTGTAGGAGCCGGCTTCACTGCCGCCGCCATTCCCCCCACCCTCACACTTCTTGTAGGTGTCATACTGCGCCGTGATGTTATCGCCGTTCAGGCATGGGGAATCGGTCGCTCCCGTGCTGGGATTCACGCAATGCAAGTCCGACATTTCCGCCCAGCCCACGATCATGGCGAACATCTCATTTCCATTCACCCGTGTCTGGGTTGCATCCCACATGGGAAAGATGAATTTACTGTTCTCGTTGCTGTCAGCCAGAAGGAAATTAACGGAATTGGTCGTGGTGTTTGGCGCCAGCCCGGTTTGCACCCGGACGTATTGCCCGCAATGTAACGCGGTCACCGTGCACTGATACCAGGCCTGAGCATAGGGTGAGTTCGGGCCCTGGCCGCTATTGTCAATCACCGTGCCGTCGCTGAATACCACCGGATTAGTGGCGTTCAGGATATTCGACGGAGTGTTCGTCGGGTCGGTAATGTTTTGCAGCAGGCTGGAAAAATCCAGCGAATAATAGGTGCTGGGAGTGAAAGCGGTGGCTTTGCTCGGGCTGGTAGGACGGATATTTGAGATGGTGACCGGGCCTTGCGGGCAACTCAATTCATTTCCGCTGTAAGTGCAGGGGATGGCAGAATCGGGCACGAACACGGGGCGCACACAGCTCGGCGAGCCCACGCCCAACCCGTTATTGGTTTGGGCCAGGGCGGTTACCGTAATCGGAACTGCCTGCTTTCCAAATACTCGGGAGAAGAAGGTGGGACTGTTCGCGGCCACAGTTACCTTGTAGCAATAGTTCTGATATCCCAGCGCATCCTGGCAGCTATAACCGCCCGGCGTCGGCGTCATCGTTGCGCTGGCACTCCCCAGGAAGGGGTTGGCAGCAAAAGCATTTTGCGCGGCGGCATTGCCCGTGGAATCGTTGAGCACGTAAGCCGGCAGTTCCGCGGGGCAGTTGCCTCCGGATTGCGAACAGGCGTAATCAAAAACGCCCGCCAGCGCCGCCGCGTCGGCGGCGTTTTGCGCGGAATTGCGCACCGCGTACATGATGCCGAAATCAGTTGCCAGCCCGATCACAAATAGCAGAACCGGCACCAGCACGGCCGTCATCAGCACGACCGAACCCCGTTCCTTCCTGTATTTCATAACGAAACCTCTTCAGTAAAAATTCAGGAACGCAGTGGCCCGTGTAACGTTTAAGGAATTGGAAATGCTGTAAAACGGCAGGCGCGGCAGCCAGCGCAGCTGATAGGCGCAGCTCACGCTGATCAGCGAATAGCGCGGGGCGCTGTCACTGGGCGCCTGATAGGCCTGGTTCACGTTTACGGTCAGCGTGGAGCAGCGCTGCAAGCCGCTGCCGATGAGCCCGTTGTTCTGCGCGTAATTGGCCACGTCCTGGCAGACGGCGTTCGCGCTGGTTAAAGATTTGCCCGTGAACGAGCAAGTCGTCTGCGCATTCTGCTTCATCGCCCCCGGCGAATACCAGGCGAGCGTCGCTACCCGCGCCCCTTCCCGCGAGGCATTGGCCACGACCTCATACACGCGGAACATGTTGGCGCCTTCCGCCGCCAGCAAAGAAAACAGAATGATGGCTGGCAGAATGACCGCAAACTCCACCAGTTGGGTGCCGCTTTCCCGGGAGCGATCTCGTATCATCAGTTCTGCTCCGAGCGCATGACGGCGCTGGCCGTCAACGGTAGTTGCCAGCCCCAGAACAACTGCACGGTACGATGCACTACGACCTGTTCGTAGGTTTCAGTTCCGCAAACGCCCGAAGGCGTGGCACAGTTATACGGCAAAGGCACAGCCGCCGTGCATTGGCCGATGTAAACGTTCTCGGTGTTCACCGTGGGCTGGGTACCGGAGGCGGCGGGGCAGGTGCCGGTGTTCAGGGTGGCAGGCGAGCCGCCGGTGCAGGCGGAAACCTGGCCTACACCAAAAACCCCGGCGCGCATCTTGTCACAGACCTTAGCGGCTATCTGATCATTGCTCGGCAGCTGGTAGGCCATTCCTGGATTCGCATCAAATGGATTGGGCGTAACGCCATACCGCGCTGCCTCCCGCACCGCACCCACCATGGTGTGATAGGCGCTGAAGGCCAATCCGAATTCCAGAATGGCCATGACCAGCAGGAAAAACACCGGCAGCACCAAGGCTGCTTCTACGATGGTTGCGCCACGCTCATTTTTCATCGCTGCCAGTCTCCGCCTGGGCCGCGTCCCTGGCTGTGACGGCGGTCATAATGCCGTGTGGCATCATTTTTCCTTGCTGTCCAAGACAGGACATACGACGCAGGAAATACGGCCATCGCGGCGATTCTGCGCGTATGGCGTTAACAGCGGGGGGAGTTAGCTTCACGCCAGGCGCCGGGCACAACCCTGTACGCGCACCGAAGATGGTGCATCTCGTCTTCCATTTTCCAAACCGGGCAGCAGATGTTGCGAAATGCCTATAAGGCAGACGGTTGCATGTAGTTGTGGGCTTCGGGTCTGCTTTGGGTGGGACTGCGCCTGCCGCTAAGGCTGAAGGCTTTTGCGGTTTATGTGCACTCCTTATGCACACCAGGTGTTATGTTTTGGGCCGGCTCAAGCCGTCGGGGACAAACGTTCCAGCACGTCTTCCAGTCCATGCATGCGCTTGGAGTCAGCCGGGTTCTTCGCCGCTGTGGCGCTCTTTTGCAGGGAAGACGCCATGCGCTTCAGCTTCGCTACTTTCTTCTTGTTCATGTGCGAATGCTCCGCGTTTTGGATTGCCTTCCGGAGGTGCGAGATTTGCCGCGACGACAAGGCTTGCGAGCGCGCGAGCTGATCCAGGTAGGCTTGGGCCACGATCAGCTGTTCTGGCCATTCGATCTTGGGCTGGTCCTGCACATTCAGCTCCGCCAGCTGAACCGTCCTGGCAGCATCAATTTCGTTCTGAGTTAGGAACTTGGTGGGCGTCAGCTCAAACACATCCAGACCGCGCGCAATCTCCGAGCCATAAATGTAGCCGTTGTACCAATACGCGGACCAATAGCCTCCCAGCACCAGCATTTTCCCGTCAATGGGCCCGCGGTCGAAGTAGGCAATTTCATACGGCTTGGCCGGGTCGGTGAAGTCCATCACCGAGATCCCGCCCTGGTACCAGGCCTGCACTTCAATGTCGCGGCCGGGAACCGGAATCAGGGAACCGTTGTGTGCCACGCAGTTCTCGGTATCGGCCTGTGCGGCCGGCATCTTGTAGTAGTTGGCGAAAACCAGCTTGTCCCCCTCCCGCCGGAAGATGGCATCCGCCCCCCACTTGTTGGGATCATTGGCACGGCACCGCGCTCCCAGCCCGCCGCCCCATTCATCAGTGAACACGACTTTGCTGCCATCGTTTGAGAACGTTGCGGAATGCCAGTAGGAGTAGTTGGGATCGTTTACCGCATCCACGCGCTTGGGATGTACCGGATCCCTGATGTCCAGCAGAATTCCATTGCCCGAACACGCCCCCGCTGCCAGGCCCAGCGCCGAGTCCACGGTGATGTCGTGGCACTGATTGGTGTCCGCCGGCTTGGTAAGCCCCTTCTTGCCATGCGTGCCGCCATTGTTCAGACCGTTGATGGCGCCGGTCCGCGCATCCATAAATACGCGCGGATGCGACACCACTTTGGCCTCCTGCGGCGCCGCCAGCGGAACTTTGATCACATCAATACGAAACAGCGCAGTATGGGGATTCTTGTCCGGCTCTCCGCCGGAACACCCGGCCAGTTCTTCCGGCTGCCGCACAAACGACGTTCCGGAAACGTAGATGTAGACATTGTCCTTGTCCTTGGGATCTACCACCAGCGTGTGGGTATGCGATCCGCGGCAGGTTTGCACGGCCGCGACCTGCTTCGGGTTGCGGATGTCGGAAATGTCAAAGATCCTTACGCCCCGGAAGCGGTCCTTTTGCGCCACCGGAATGCGGGGCTTCTCTTGCTTGTCCTTAGCCTGGTCCTTTTGCTCTCCTGGCGGCGGAGGCGGCTCCAGCGGAAATCCCTGCACGCCGCAATCTATCCGCCCATTCGGCATCTCATCCGACATGAACAGCAGATTTCTGTACACGGAGACATCGCCCTGCCCGCCGGGGCACACAATGGTCGTCACCAGCTGCGTCGCCGCCGGATGGGAGATGTCATAGATATCCACGCCATAAAAATTTCCCTGGAACAGGTAGTTGCCCTGGAAGGCGAGGTCCGAGTTGGCGAAAGCAAGTTGTGCAATCAGCAGGTGAGCCGATTTCGGGATCTTGGGGTTATTGCCCATGCCGAGCTGCCCGACGATCTTCTGCACTTTGGGATCGTCAGGATTATCGGCTCCCAACTGAAAGGCGT
>JBLMXE010000240.1:0-4492 GCA_050257615.1 Chlamydiota bacterium
GGTACGTAGCGCGTTCCACAAAAGGGTAGAGTGAGGACGAAATATGCGCAAGCTGCGGGCGTGGTTCATGCGAGTGGCCGGCACGTTCGTCAAGCAGCGGCGGGAGCGCGAGCTGGCGGAAGAACTGGAGAGCCATCTGGAGTTTCATATTGAAGACAACGTGCGCGCGGGCATGTCGCCGGAAGAGGCGCGGCGGCAGGCGTTGATCAGGCTGGGCGGGATAGAGCAGACTAAGGAAATTTATCGCGAGCGCCGCGGCCTGCCCTGGTTGGAAAGCCTGCTGCAGGACCTGCGCTACGGCGCGCGCACGCTGCGCAAGGCTCCCGGGTTCACCGCCGTGGCGGTATTTACACTGGCGCTGGGCATGGGCGCCAACACCGCCATCTTTTCCGCCGTAAATACCGTATTGCTGCGGCCCCTGCCGTACCACGACCCTTCCCGCCTGGTATGGATCACAGAGATCTGGCACAAAGAGCATGACAATGGTCTGATTCCCAATCCTGACTACACCAACTGGAGCCTGAAGGCGCATACCTTTGAGGAAATCGCCGCTTATGATGGCGGCGAAGAACTCAACCTCACAGGCGCCGGCCAGCCGGAGCGTATCCGCGGCGTGGGCGTAAGTGCGAATTTCTTTCACATGCTGGGAGTTGAACCGGCACGTGGGCGGGCATTCAGTCGCCAGGAAACTCTTCCCGAAGGGCCGGCAGTGGCAATCCTGAGCAACGCATTATGGCAGAGCCGCTTTGCGGGCGACGCCGCCATATTGGGCAAGGCCATAAGCCTCGACGATAAAAGCTATACGGTGATGGGCGTGATGCCTGCCGGTTTTCGGTTTCCAGACGAGGACCTGCAGCCTCAGCTATTCATTCCGTTCCAACTCCCGCCCTACGTGGACTGGAATGCGAAATGGCTGAGCGATACCTACTTGGTTGCGCGGCTCCGGAAAGGTGTGAGCCTGGAGGAGGCGAGAGCCGAGTTGCAGAATATCAACGACCGGGACTTTGCCCAGGTCTCTCCCCCCTTTGTGCAGATGGGCCGCCGCACGGTCCGGGTGCAGGTGCAGAGCCTGCACACTAAGCTGGCGGGAAATTTGCGGCCGGCGCTGCTGGTGCTGTTCGCGGCGGTGGGATTTGTGCTGCTCATCGTTTGCGCTAACCTGGCCAACCTGCAACTAGTGCGCACGGCAGCGCGTCAGCAGGAGTTCGCGGTGCGCGCGGCCATAGGCGCAGGACGCGGGCGCCTGCTTCGGCAGGTGCTCACCGAGGGCGCTCTGCTCGCGGTCGCCGGAGCACTGGCCGGTTTGGGCGCGGCGGCCGGCGGCATTCGCCTATTGCACTGGTTCGCGCCGCAAGACTTGGCCCGGATCGGCGCGATCGCCATGGACCCGGTCGTGCTTGCCTTCACCCTGGGCCTGACCTGCCTGGCCACCATTCTGTTCGGCACGCTGCCGGCGCGCGGCACTTCAAAGCTGGATCTGCAGGAAACTCTGAAGCACACCGGCCCACGCCTGGCCGGGGCGCGCAATGGAGACCGGCTCCGCAAGCTGCTGGCCGCCGCCGAGGTGGCGCTGGCACTGGTGTTACTCGCCGGTTCGGGGCTGCTGCTGCGTAGCTTCGTTTTACTTTCGAGCGTGGACCCCGGATTCAATCCCCACAACCTCCTGACCGCCCACATCAATTTACCGGAAAGCAAGTACGCCACAAGGGAGCAGCAACGCGCTTTCCTGCAACACATTCTGCAAAGGCTCAGGGGGTTGCCGGGCGTGGAAGCAGCGGGCGTTGCGAATGCTTTGCCGTTAGGAGGGTACGCGGGAGAGTCGGCGGTTCGCTTCGAGGGCGAGGCTCCGCTACCGCCGGGGGCTGCGCCCTCTGTGCCTGTCACCTCGGTGAGCCCCGATTACTTCCGGTCCTTGGGCATTCCTTTGATCGCCGGCAGGGTTTTCCGGGAAGACGACGGCACTCACGCGGACCTGCCGATAATCGTCAACCGAAGCTTCGTGCGCCGCTTTTTCCCCAATCAGGATGCGCTGGGAAAACGTGTGCGGGTGGGCGCGCCAAACTGGCCATGGCGTTCTGTTATCGGAATCGTCGGGGACGTGCGGCACCTGGGCTTGAACCACGACAGTGAACCACAACTATACCTTCCCTATGCGGCTTCTGCCGGCGATCTTCTCGCTGCCAACCAGAGTTTGCTGGCGGCGGCACTGACTGTCCGGTCGCAGACCAGCCCCCTAGAACTGGCAAGACCTCTCCGGCGTCAGGTGGCTGAGGCGGATCCCGACCTGCCCGTCTTCGACGTCGCCACCATGGACCAGCGCCTGGCGAATTCGCTGGCGGCTCCGCGATTCAATACCAGTCTTTTGACAATTTTCGCAGGAGTTGCCTTGCTGCTTGCCCTGGTCGGCATCTATGGCGTGATTGCCTATTTCTCATCGCGGCGCACACATGAGATCGGCCTTCGCATGGCTTTGGGGGCCATGCCAAAAAGCATTCTGCTCCTGCTCATGGGAGAGGCGGCTGTGATCACGCTGTTAGGAGTAGGGTTCGGGATAGCCGGCGCGCTGGCGCTCACCCGGTATCTGACCAGTTTGCTGTTTGAAATCAGGCCCACGGATCCCCTCACCATCGGCATTGTTTGCATGCTGATGGCCGGCACAGCGGGACTGGCTGCCTATTTGCCGGCACGGAGGGCGATGAAGGTAGATCCGATGGTGGCACTGCGGTATGAGTGAGGCAGTGGACAGCGGTCAGCGGGTCACGCAGCCTGGGCGGCGCGGCGGCAGACGTGGTCGCAGCGGACGCAGAAGCCCACGCTACACTCCGGGCAGACCACTTCGTGATCCTCACATAGGCCGCTGCCGCAAGTAGGGCAGGTGGCAACCGCGGGGCGATGGCAATCCACCACGCGTTGAGTGACCAGGCTCCTGGCCACTACCTGTTCACACCAGCGTTCAGCTTCAATGAGTGGAGCCATGGTGTGCTCCTTTCAGCTGTTATCAGGGTTGAAGTAGCGCCACGGCGCTTCCGAGCGAGAGCGTGAGGAAAGAACGCAACCGAAATCGTGAGATGCGGCTGCCCGGAAAACGGATGTAGCCGAGGCAAAAATTAATTGTGCGAAAATGTCTGCTCGACAACCACTATGTTACGCCGGTAACCGGGGGCGCGCACTAATGGAAAAATGTGATGTGCTGATCGTGGGCGGGGGACCGGCGGGATCGTCATGCGCCTGGGCGCTGCGCGACACCGGCCTGGACGTGCTCATCATTGACAAGCAGACCTTCCCCCGCGACAAGGTGTGCGGCGGTTGGATCACACCGCAGATCATCAGCGAACTGCAACTTGATCCCGCCGACTACGCCCGCGGGCGTTCCTTCCAGCCCATTTGCGGCTTCCGCACCAGCCGCATGGGCGACCTGGAAGTTGAGACCAACTACGGCCGGCCCATCAGCTACGGCATCCGCCGGGTCGAGTTCGATGACTACCTGCTGAAGCGCTGCGGGGCGCGCGTGCGCGAGGGTGTGAGTTTCGAAAGCATGGAGCGGCAGAGCGACGGCTGGCTGGTCAATGGCGAAATTGAAGCCCGGCTGGTGGTGGGCGCGGGCGGGCACTTCTGTCCCGTAGCCAAAGAACTGGGCGCCGCGATGGGTAGCGAAGAAATTGTGGTGGCGCAGGAAGCAGAGTTCGAGATGGACGCACGCCAGCAGGCCGCCTGCTCCATCCACCCGGAGATTTCCGAGCTTTATTTTTGCGCTGACATGCGCGGCTACGGCTGGTGCTTCCGCAAAGGCAACGTGCTCAACGTGGGATTGGGACGGCTCGACCGGCGCAGCCTGTCGGGTCACGTGGCCGAGTTTCTGGAATTTCTGAAGCGCACGGGCAAAGTGGCGTTCGAGCTGCCGGCCTCCATATTGGGCCATGCCTACCTGATTTATTCCAAGACCACGCGCAAGCTGGTGGATGACGGGGTCGTGGTGGTTGGCGATGCCGCGGGGCTGGCTTATTCGCAGAGCGGGGAAGGCATTCGCCCGGCCATCGAGTCGGGGCTGCTTGCCGCCCGGGTGATCGCGGAAGTGGCGGGCGATTACCGGCGGGAAAAGTTGCAGACATACCCCGGGCTGCTGCGCGCCCGTTACGGACACACGCGGGGTGACTGGACGAGGGCGGTGGGCAGGAAGCTGTCGCCGGCCATGGTGGCGGGGATTGCGCGGCGGCTGTTGCGCACGCGGTGGTTTGCGAAGAAGGTAGTCATGGACCGCTGGTTTCTGCATATGGTTGACGAGCCGCTGGTAGAGGGCAAGGATTAGGCCGCCGGGGGAGCCGGAAGTCGGCGGAGTCACCAGCAGCTAGCAAACCCGCGGCACTCCAATATCCCGGGAATCCCAGAGCCGCGTACTCGGTCTGTTATCTTTGTTGCAATGACGCAAGCGGAGAGCGGGCGGCGTTACACCGTCCTGTTTGCCTTCGGACTGGTGTACCTGTTCTGGGGCTCG
>JBLMXE010000241.1:0-3070 GCA_050257615.1 Chlamydiota bacterium
GCGACGGCGCCATGGGCACGCTGCTCTACGCCAAGGGCGTGTTCATCAACCGCTGCTACGACGAGCTGAATTGCTCCCAGCCGGACATGATCCGGGAAATTCATCACGAATATCTGCAGGCGGGCGCGGAGATTGTTGAAACCAATACCTTCGGGGCCAATGCCGCGCGCCTGGCTCGTCACGGTTTTGCCGACCGGGTGCGCGAGATCAACCTGGCCGGCGCTCACCTGGCGCGCGAGGCGGCCAAGAGCTTTGCCGCCTGGGTGGCGGGCTCGGTGGGACCGCTGGGAATTCGCATAGAGCCTTTGGGCAAGACTTCGCGGGAAGAAGCGCGCGCGATGTTCGCGCAGCAGATCGCGGCCCTGGCCGAAGGCGGCGTGGACCTGCTGATCCTGGAAACCTTCGGCTCCCTGGAGGAATTGCACCAGGCCATTCTGGCTGCTCGCGAAGTGGACGCCAAACTCCCGGTGGTGGCGCAGGTCACCATTGACGATGACGGCAACTGCCTGGACGGCTCCAGTCCGGAGACTTTTGCCGCGCACCTGACGGAATGGGGCGCGGACGTGCTGGGCTGCAACTGCAGCGTCGGCCCGGTGGCCATGCTGGACGCCATGGAACGGGTGCGCCGCGTCACCGAACTCCCGCTCGCCGCGCAGCCCAATGCCGGCATGCCGCGCAGTGTGGAAGGCCGCAATATTTATCTCTGCTCGCCCGAGTACATGGCCAGCTATGCGCGCAAATTTGTGGCCGCGGGCGTGCGCCTGGTGGGCGGCTGTTGCGGCACCACTCCCGATCATATTCGCGCCATGAAGTCGGCCCTGCAGGTGGGCAAGGCGCGCAACCGCACCAGCACCTTTCCTGTGGCCAGCGTTCCCTCCCAGCCGGCGGCAAAGGAACCCCCTGCCCTGGAAAAGCGTTCCCGGATAGGAGCCAAGCTGGCCACCGGCGAGTTGGTCACCATGGTGGAGATCGTGCCCCCCAAGGGTACCGACATCGCGAAGGAGCTGGAAGGCGCGCGCTTTCTGAAGTCGGTGGGAGTGGATGCAGTCAACATTCCCGACAGCCCCCGTGCCTCGGCGCGCATGAGCAATCAGGCGCTTTCCATCCTGGTCCAGCAGCAAGTGGGCATGGAAGCGGTGCTGCACTACACCTGCCGCGACCGCAATGTGCTGAGCATCCAGTCCGACCTGCTGGGGGCGGCGACGATCGGCATCCGCAATTTGATTTGCATAACGGGAGACCCGCCCAAATTGGGGAATTATCCCGATGCGACAGCCGTTTTCGACGTGGATTCCATCGGTCTCGTTAACATCGTGCACAACCTGAATCGGGGCCTGGATATTGGTGGCAATCCCCTTGGTACCGGTACTTCTTTCGTGATCGGCGTGGGCGCCAACCCCGGCGTGCCCAACCTTGACGAAGAGATTCGCCGCTTCGAGTACAAGGTGGAAGCTGGAGCGGAATACGCGGTAACCCAGCCAGTATTCGATATTGCCCTGCTGGAGAACTTCCTGCGCCATATCGAGCATTGCCGGATTCCGGTGGTAGCCGGTATCTGGCCGCTGGTCAGCGTGCGCAATGCCGAGTTCATGAAGAACGAGTTACGCGTATCTATCCCCGACTCCATCTTCCAGCGCATGGGTGCGGCCAGCAACGCCGAAGCGGCACGTCACGAAGGGGTTGCGATCGCGCGCGAGATGCTGCTGGCCCTCCGCGGCCTGGTCCAGGGCGCCCAGATCAGCGCCCCCTTCGGCAAGTACAGCGCCGCCGTGGACGTCCTGGAGGCCCTGGGGCAAGGCGGGGCAGTCGCCAAGATGCCGGGCTAAAGGACCATTTGGGCAGGTCTCCCAACCCGGATTTCACAAATCCCTGAAATTAAATTTTCCTGCGCAAAAGATGCACGGATGTGCATTAGAATAGAGGCGAGGAAGGACTTGCCGAAATTTGAAGAATGCCTCCAGCGCCTGGAGAAGATTGTGGGCGAACTCGAGAAGGGGGAGATCCCCCTGGAGAAGTCCCTGGCGCTTTTTGAGGAGGGCATGCAACTATCCAATACCTGCCGTAAGGAATTAGAGCAGGCCGAAGGAAAAGTTGAGATCTTACTGAAACAAAACGGGAAGTTACAGGCCGAACCCTTCGAGCCCCTGACTGAGAAGGCGGAGGCGAGGAAGTAGTCGCCGCATTTTCGTCACGCTCGTTTGACCAGCAACCCACCGCAGTTGTGCCCTGCGGTGTTTACGCAGCCGTTGCGTAGCGACGGTCGAACCTCAGGGGGGAAGTATGCAGCCGTTAAACGTAGTTGTCCTGCAAAGCGATGCGGAAGTCGCCCAAAACCTGCAAATTTCGCTGCAGAACCATTTCAATTTCATCTACTTAGCGCGGAACCTGGGAGAGGTGAAGGCAGCTGTGCCGAAGTATCGGGCGCAGGTGGTAGTGCTTGACCTGGAAGTGGTGCCGCGTTCCGAAGTGGAATGGATGCGGCGCGAGTTCCCGGGCCTTTGCCTGGTCTGCACCCATCGTCTGGCCGACGAAGAAATGTGGACAGAAATGGTAGGAGCGGGCGCCAGCGATCTTTGCATTTCCGCCGATTGCAGGGGGATATTGAGCGCGGCTTTGCGCAGCACGCGGGCTTCCCGGTCCGTGGCTGCCTGAGCGCATGTGACGCAAGAATTTGCGCTGTGTCCGTTCTTTGCGATGAGGGGTTCCTGTCTTTTGCCTAAGCCGCAACTCTGGCCATAAGATTGCACGAAAGGTCGGTGCGGCTGTCCCCCAGGGATGGCCGCCAAGGCAGGAACTTCTCAAGAGCGGACACTATTCTCATGAAATCTTCAAGAAGAGCAAAAGGATTCTCCCTGATCGAACTGCTGATCGTGGTGGCGATTATCCTGATCATTGCCGCCATCGCCATTCCTAACCTGCTGCGGGCCAGGATTTCCGCCAACGAAGCTTCGGCGGTGTCTTCGATTCGCACCATTCAGCAGGCGGAGTTGTCGTACACGACTTCCTATCCCAACAACGGCTACGCGGCCCAGCTTTCGAACCTGGGCGGAGCTGTTCCCTGCGTGCCAAC
>JBLMXE010000242.1:0-20817 GCA_050257615.1 Chlamydiota bacterium
CCTGTTTGCCGGCGACAAGGTGCAGACAGACGGCTCTGCCAGCGCGAGTCTCACCGCAGTAGGCTCCACCGTGCTGCTCTCTCCCGGCACCTTCCTAACCTACAATCCCAGCGCGCTGGAAGTGGGCTGCGGACACCTGCTGGTAACCACGGTAGTTAACCGCATGGCGGCTCGCGTGGCCAATCTTACCGTTACCGCCAATTCCGACGTCGCCAAATACGAAATCAGCCGCGCCAGCGGCAAACTGGAAATCGCCACCCGGGAAGGCCGCATTAACGTGAATGATGGCACCCAGACCACCAGCCTGGGCGCCGGCATGCTCATCAGCTTCAGTGCCAGCAACGACTGCCCTTTGCCCGCTGCGCCGGATCAGAGTCCAACGCCCTCTTCCAAACCGGTAACGGTGAGCAAAGGAAAGATAGCAGCGATTGCTCTGGGAGCGGCGGGGGCGGCGGGCGCCGGCATTGCCCTGGCGCTTTCCCGGGGAGGCAGCAAGACTCCGGTCAGCCCCAGCGTGCCGTGAGCAAACCCGGTTCCCTATGGTTGGATTGAGTTTTTGCCGGCAAGATGGGGATGGCTTTGCCGCCAGGCAGCGGCACGTTGCTCGGCTTGGGAAATTTGAGCGGCCGTCATGCGGGCCCGCAAAATGGTGAGCCGGTACTTGCTGGCTTCATCGCCGCCTTCTTTGGCAATCGCCGACCACATGTAGGCGCTCACGTCGTCCTGGGCCACGCCTCGCCCCGCCCAGTAATACGCTCCCAGAGTGGCTGCTGCCAGCACCTGGCCGCCGTTAGCCGCAAGCGTGAACCATTTCACCGCCTGCGCATAATCCTGCGCCACATCTTCCCCGCTGGCGTACTTGGCGCCTAATTCAAATTCCGCTTCGGCATCGCCGGCTTGCGCCCGCTGCTGTAACTCGTGCAGGGAATCGGGCACTGCCGCAGCCGAATTCTCCGGCGCCGCAGAGGTGGGCTGGAGCGCCGATTGCGTTTCCGCGGGAGGAGCTTCCGCGGCATTCACGTTCTTGGTTCCCTCCGGGCCCCGGTTCAGCAGCAGCCACAAGCCCAGAATCACCAGCACCGTCACCAAGCCACCCAACAGCAAGCGTCTGCCGCCATTGGCCGGCAACTCGCCGGGCGCGGGAGAGGTGTCGCTGACCAGCGCATTTGCGGGATCGGCGGCGTTCACAACTGGAGTGGCGGCTGGTGGAAGAGGCGTCGGCTGCTTTTCCTGCCTTGAATCTCTCGGCCCAGAGCCGGGGGCCGCTGTGACGGTCTGCGGCCGAAGCGAAAGCGCGACCGCTTTTGCCAGCTCCTGCAGCGCCGAGCAATGGTTTTCTTTGAAGGCGTAGGGCGCGCGGGAAAAAACCTCGACCAGCCCCAGGATGTCTTCGCGTTCGCCAATGGGAACGGCCAGGACGGAATGGATGCCCAGAGCCTGGCAGCTCTCGCGGTCCACATGCGGATCCAGCCGGGGATCGTCGCAACGCAACCAGCGGCCGCTGCGCACGCAGGCTCCGGAAATGCCCGATTGCGTGTCCAGCTTGGCTCCCGGCGGCGGTGCGATTTCACCCGCGGTTGCCCGGCAGACAATGGCGCTGCCGTCTGCCAGGGCGATGGCCGCTCCATGCGCTTCCGTACACGCCTGGGCCCTCTTCGCCCACTCGCAGAGGACGGGATCGTCGCCTGCTTCCGGTTGCGGCCCCGCTCCCGGAAGCGCAGCACTCAAGGGCGCGGCTGCAACGGACTGCGTCAACTCACCCGCCTTTTCTGTAGCCAGCAGCGCATTCAGCAGCAGCCATTGCTGCAGCTGCCGGCGCGACTCTCCCGTCAAGTTCAGAAACTCCAGGCCCGCCCTTCCCCCGCCGTCGCACCAAGCCACCCGTGCAGGCGTCACCGCGGAGCCGTGCGTGTCCAGCAGGTCCAGTCGCAGGTCAACGAAGGATTGGGGAGTAAGGCGAGCAACGCTTTCTATGGCCGCACCGCGCTCGTTTGCGTCCAGTACTACTCCTCCCACTCCCACGCCAATGCTGGCGTAGGCGGGGCTGTGCACCTTGTGCCGCAAGAGACGGCGCCGTTCCACGAGCATGAAGTTGTACCTGGGCTGGCGCCTCCATATTACGATTTTCCGCCCTCAATTCCCAAGGGCAAATATCTGCTCCGCGCACATAGCGGCCTCAGCCTTTCCCGTCTCGGAATTGCCGACCAGCAGGGATTCCTCGCCCCGCGCGGACGGATTGTGGTCATATCACCGGAGAGGGGAAGCTGATAGCTGATAGCTCCTACAGCTGCTTCCTCACCGCCGGCATCCCCGCCGCCCGCGCGATGGCCGCGACCATGAATCCGGCCAGCATCTGCAAGTTGGCCACGGCCAGGTCGTCAAAAGCGTAGATTTCGGTGGAAAGCACTTCCAGGATGCCCAGGGTCTTGCGGAAATGTTGCAGGGGCGCGACCAGGATGGAGCGCACGCCCAGCCGCCGAGTCACATTCCGCTGCACATTAGGGTGCTCTTCGGTATCGTCGCAGCGCAAGATCTGGCCGGTGCGCAAGCACTCCCCCGACAAACCCGATTCTGTCTGCAGCCGCACCCCCAGGTCGGGGGCGGTGCGGCCGGCACGAGCGCTGCATACCACTTCCTGGCCCCATTGCAGACCGATGGCACTGCCGCTCGCCCCGGTTAAGGATTGCGCGCGCTCGGCGATCAGCGAAATAGCCGGCTCCAGGTCCAGCTGAGCCGGAGCCAGCGGGAGTTCCAAAGCGGTCACCGGTTCCTGGGCATTGCAGGCTGCAATCAGTGGGCGTTCCTGCACCAACCCCGGCGAAGAGGGCACCGACTCGATCAACTGCCGCACCAGGCAATCCATGCCCTCGTCGTGCAGCAGAGTGGCCCGAGGCTGCTGGCCCAGTTCCCCGCCGAACACTCGCGACACGCTGAGCAGAGCGCTGCTGCCGCAGGCCAGGCAGTTCGCCGTGCTGTTCTCATGGATCAGCTCGCACTGGGCACAGAAGACCGCCTTCTGCAGGCGCAGGAAACTCAGCTCCGGGCGAGGCTTGAACAGTCCCATTCTCTCTCCTTCAGGGTTGACCGCAATCTGTTGTTCGGAATGAACCGCAGATGTTTGGAAGCGTGAAAAGTAAACTTCTCCGCTGTGGAAGAGTAAGTGACACTGCTGGTTCCAGTGGAGAAATGCGCGTGTGCAGAAAATTGCAGCTGAAAAATACCGGTAGAGACGTAACTGGTTACGTCTCTTCAATCGCGATCTTAGAGCGTGGCGGAAGGGACGCCGCCTGCTAGCGTTCGACCAAAAAATTGTGTTGCGCCTGGCTGAGCGGCACCACCGACAGTCTGCCCTGGCGCAGCAGCGGCGAATCGCTGAACAGCTTGTTGGCTTTGATTTCCGCCAGTGTGACCGGATTCAGCTTCTTGCCGGCGCGAATCGTGACGCGGGGATTCCTGCCATCGCCGTTGTCCACCGATACCACCACTGCGGCGCCCACCGTGCGCCGTTCCTCGCCAGTGTGGTAGATGATCAGTTCATCGCCCGCCGCCATCCCGCGCAGATACTTCAGCGCCACGGGATTGCTCACACCGTCCCACACCGTGGACTTATCACGCTCCAGATCAGCGAAGGAATATTCCGAAGGCTCGGTTTTAAGCAGGTATGGCATGTCGTTTCTCCTGTTTAGCACTCAGCATTCAGCAATCAGCACTCGCCGGAACAATCAGCACTGGGCATCCAGGCCTTGCACAACTTACTGAATTCAGTCTGGCCGCCCTCCGGTCAGGGGCTGCAAGTGCCATGCTTCACAGCCGGCAGCAGCCGATCCACCAGGTTCTTTGTTGGGGCCGGGTTTTTGAGAATTTCCCATCCTGTGAAAACAGCTATCAGCTTCTCTTCCGGAAAGACCATAAGCCTCTGACCGCCGAATCCCTGCGCCATCCAGACAAATTTTCCGTTCAGAGGATACAGCCACCACTTAAACCCATACTGGAAGTTTTCCTCCGCCCGGATGTAAGGAGTGAGAGATTTCTTTACCCAGTCGTGCGACACAATTCGCTTCCCCTCCCAGACGCCATCGTTCAGATAGAGGTAGCCGATTTTCGCCAAGTCCTCTCCATTCAGGTACAGGCCGCCTTCGGTATCCACAACTCCCAGGTAAGTGCGCTTCCAGTGATGCTTGATGCCCAGGGGGGAGAACAGATATTTCTGCCCGTAGGCATCAATATCCTGACCGGTTTCTTTCTGAAAGATGTAGGCCAGCAGTTCGCTGGCCCCGCTGCTGTAATTGAAAACCCTCCCCGGCTCCGCCGCCATCGGCTTGTCAATCACGTATTGCACCCAGTCGTCGGTTGCCTCCATCCGGCTGGAGTCGCTGCGCGGGTCGTCGTAGGGTACCTCCTCATTCCATTCCAGGCCGGTGGTCATGGTGAGAACGTTCTGGAGGGTCATGCGGCGTTTGCGGGCGTCAACATTTTTCACCTTGGAAAGATCGAAGTACTTCAGCACCGGCGTATCCAGCCCAGCCTTGAAATCGCCTCGCGTAATGGCCACGCCATAGATGGCGGACGTCACGGTCTTGCTGACTGATTGCATGGTGTGCAGGCCGGTGCCGTGATAGTAGGGGTGCCAGTCGGGATCGAAATAGTTATAGCGCCCGGTCAGGCGAGCATTCAGCGGCCCTTTTGTCCTGGCTTGTTGGCCGTAGATTTGACCGTAATCGTGGGTATATTTGCGCGAGAACACTTCCTTTCCGCAGCGGAAGACCTGGAAGCTATCAACCAGCATGTATTTGCCGTGGGCCAAGTCGGAATCAAAACTCTCGAGGATCTTTGCATCAAAACCGACACTGGCTGGCGTTCCCTTCGCCCAGCCCTTGGTTGGCCAAGTAACCGTCTCTCCGCTTTTTGCTCCCGGCCTTTCCGCCGGTGAGGCCACGACTGGGAACAGCACCAGGAAGCCAACTACCAGCATCGGGATGGCCGTTTTTCTCAGCATTGATTCTCCATGACAAGCGTTCCGGGGCTGAATGCTAACAGAAGGCTCGGGCTTCAAGAGACAAGAGATCTTTCCCTGGTAACTGAGCATTCAGCAAGCAATACCAAGCATTCACCCATCAAGGGCGACTGGTCTCCTCGGAGGAAAAGCCGATTAAGACCAATAGCACTGATTGAGTATTGTAGGATAGCGCCTTCATTAGCAGTAGAGGGACTGCGGAGACGGAATTGACCTGCCGCGCTGGAATCTCCGGAGGTAACGCAATCCATTAATGCGTAACCAAGAAGCAAATCGCGCACGTTCCTGGGGACCTTGGTCTGTTCGGCTGATCTCAACAGAGCCGAAAGGTGAGGGTTGAGTGTGGCGGCTGAGCGCTAGCCCCGGTCCCCGGAGGCAAGGCCCCAGAGCGATTCCACAAAATCCCAGTCATAACCGATGTGCTCTACCTCGCCAGCGGCCTCCAGCGGCCGCAGAAACTCAAAGCGGACCTGCGGCCCACACCCCCGGCAAGTGGGAAACACTTCCCCCTGTTGAACAATCGCCTGGTGCGGAGCTCGGTGTTGATCATGAATCACCCGATGCACTCCCGAGCGCTTGCATACCGCACCGGCCCTGCGCTCCATGATGTCGAGCGTGGAGTCAGGCTCGGATGGGCGCTCCCGTTTCTTCAGCCAGTCTACTGTCCATTCGATGAGCGATTGATTCATGGCTTCTTGTGCCACCTCGGAACCGTCCTTTTTTTGCTCGCTGGGGGCCACGGAGATGGATGCGTTCCCGGGTTTTCGCTCACCGGCGAGTGAACGAGGACTCAGAACGGGGTTCGAATTCTCATCGGCAATGAGCTCAAACGCCGACGCGCATTGCGGGCACAACCAAAGAATTTGCTGGATGGAATTGTGCCCAAAAACGTAGAGCTTTCCCTGGCTTAGGTATTCAAACTTTTGCTGACAACGGGGATTGGCGCATTTCGCCACCATACTGCACCTCGGCAACGGTTTCGCGCGGAAAATTAAAGCGGGTAGGAGGCTGAAGAGTAGCAGTATTAAAATGGGAATGCCATTACTCGCTAGCAAAATGTAGCCTGCCTCAGTCCCCGAGTCAAGAGAAATCTAGTTCTAGATATCATATGATATTGAAACATAACTCATACCGACGTGTGCAGCCAACACCGCAAGAATCGCTTAAGGAGAAGCGAGTCTTGTCCCGCCACCCCTACTTGTAACGCCAGACCGCCGTGTCTTCTCCTTTAGGGGCATGCTTCATGATGTATGCCGCCATGGCGCGCACCAGCTGTGCGTTATCCAGGGGCGACCAGCCGTGCCCTTTCATGGGCCGCCCGTACACCACTGACCCGCTGTAGTAGGGATTCTTGGTGCTCTTCAGGAAGTCCTCCATCTTGTACACCGCCAGGTTCAAGTAATAGTTGTCCATGTCGCCGACAAAGATGTGAATCTTCCCGGCTAGCTGCGGCCCCAGCTTGGGCCAGTTCTGCTGCAGGTAGTAGCGCAGGTCATAGCCGTGGTCGCGCATGTAGTCGGCCACGCTGTGGTCAATCTGGCCGGTTAGCTTGTTCCAGAGCGGCACGGGGTAGCCATCGTCGCCCACCGGCCCATAAACCGCCTCCCAAGCCTCCAACTGCTGCCCGGAGCGGCCATGTGTCCCTAACACCTCCTCCATGAGGCTCATTTGGCGCTCGGTGAAGGTTACCTGCCCCTCCACTGTGCGCTCCAGCGGACGCTCCGGCACTGGCGGCTCGAAGCCGGGCACCAGGAAAGCGTTATCGTCCTTGTAGATGTTCACCAGCTGGTAGCGGCGAAAATCAATGGGATCGGGAAAGAAGGTCCAGGTGCCGCCGAAAAAATCGGGGTGATACACCTGCAGGGCCAGCGACTCCCACCCTCCGGTGGAGCCGCCGGTCAGCACCCGCGCGTAGGGCTTGCGAATCATGCGGAAGTGCTGCTCCAGATACGGCACCAGCTCCTTGAGCAGCGCATCTCCGTAAGGGCCGTTGTTCGCCGAATTCACCGCGTAGGAGTCGTCGAAATAAGGCGTGGGATGCTGGAAGGTAACTGCAATCACGCGCGGGAAAGCGGGCGAGTTCCATACTTTCTGGAACTCGTAACCGTTCATCCAGTGGCTGACTCCGACCGAGGCCAGGTAAGCCGCGAATCCGGCATCGTAGCCGTTGGGGGTCGTGCTGAAATAAAAGGGCGCGTGCAGATTGAAGTGATCCTGGATGTAAATGACCGGATAGTGAACACCGGGATGGCTTTCGTAGCCCCTGGGCAGCAGCACCGTAGCGCCGATATAGAACGGGTGTCCCCAGAACCTGGTCAACCGCTGGCTTTGAATCTTGATGTGCTTCACCTGGGCGGTGTCGGCCGGCATTTTGATGGGCGGGATTACGTGGGTGAGGCTCAGCTTCACCTCGAAGCCGGCAGCGGGATCAATGTGGACCTTCTGCACATCGCTGTACAAGTTGCCGGGCGAGCGAGTGAACTGCTGCCCTTCCCACTGGTCCATGTGCGCCCAGATGGTATGGCCATCGGAGCGGTGGAACTCGGTGTACACGTTCATCAGCGCCTCGACGTAGTAGTCCCCGGCCGCTATGCCGCACAGGCTCTTGAAGGGAAAACCCAGGGTGCCAGCATTGACCACCGCCGTCTCCCCGGGCCTGAGCTGGCTCACGTCCTCGCCGAAGTAAGGCGTGCGCTCGGTCCAGGAGCCGATCTGCAGCCGCGGGTCCGGATCGGGCCGGCGCGCCAGCACCACAAATACCCGCCCGGTGACGGGGGTGGAATGCGCCGAGGCGGGGAACGAAACTTCGATCGTGTCGGGTTTGCTCGCCTGCTGCGCCGCGCACGCCGCTTCCTGCACTGGCGCCACCTGAGCCACAGCAGCGGCAGAGATCAAAAGCCATGTCGCCATTAATATTGCAGCATTAGCTTTCATGAGCGTTCCCCTGATTCCTGAAACCATTCCTTGCAAAGCCCCGCATTGTACCGCAATTCGCGCGGTTGAAAGCCGAGGCAATCAGGGTTAGACTCGTACCCACTTGGGGCAGCGCTATCAATTCGCTATAGCCTGTGTTTTGCTGCTGGCGGTGGCGGTAGTGTTTCTTGTGCCCTGCAATCCGGGCTCAAGCACGCCGCGCGCATGGCGTATGTTCAAAGCACACGACCGCTGTGTCGCGTTGCTGCCGCTCTATGGCCTGGTCCTGGTCTCGACGCCAAGAGGATCGTTTGGCGGCGTGCTTACTCCCCTGCATCCCCCGGCACTGTCTGAGCTCCTTGATCTGCTGTGCACCCGCCTCTGCTGATCAAATCCCTAAAACTCAGGCCCGAAAAAAGGGGCGGCTTTGCTGCGGCCGGAAGTGGGCCGGCTGCATAGTACCCGCAATCCATTCAGCAAATAAAGAAAGGGGTGATTTATGAATGAACAGAAGATGCATGAGATGGCGTTTCGCGTAGTGGGCGATATGGGAGGAGCATTTGTGATGGCGCTGGGGTATGTCGGCGACCGTCTGGGGCTGTTCAAAGCCATGGCTGGGGCGGGTCCTATGAGCAGCGTCCAGATCGCTGCCAAGACCAATCTCAACGAGCGCTACGTGCGCGAGTGGCTGCGGGCCATGGTGGCGGCGGAATACATTGACTACAACCCTTCCACCGACCAGTACCTGATGAGCGAAGAACAGGCCTTCGTGCTGGCCAACGAAGATAGTCCCATGTTCGTGGGCGGGGGCTTCCATTTCACCACCCCGTCAATTTGGAACGTGCCGCGGATCATGGAAGCGTTCCGCAATGGCGGCGGTATCTCTTATTCCGAAATCGGCGAAGAAATACCGGTAGCCATCGAACGCTTCTTCGCACCCGGCTACCGCAACTTTCTGGCCCAGGAATGGCTGGCGGCGGTGCCGGGGCTGACCAGCAAACTGGAGAAGGGAGCCTACATCGGTGATGTGGGCTGCGGCTGCGGCCAGTCCAGCGTGGCCATGGCCAAGGCGTTCCCTAAGTCCAAGGTGCTAGGCATTGACTATCACGCTCCCAGCATTGAGCGCGCCCGCCAGTTGGCGGCCAGCGATGGGCTGAACAATGTGCGCTTCATGCAGGCGCCGGCCGAGGAGATTCCGCGCCATCCCAAGTACGATCTGATCTGCAGTTTTGACTGTATCCACGACATGGTGAACCCGCGGGCGACGCTCAAGGCTATTCGGGAAGCTTTGGCGCCCGATGGCGTCTACGTGTGGTCCGAGCCCAACGCCTCGGCCCACGCGCATGAGAATCGCAATGTCGTGGGACGCCTGTTTCACGCCATAAGTCCGCTGCACTGCATGACAGTTTCGCTGGCCCACAATGGAGAGGGGCTGGGCACTGTGATTGGAGAGCAGGGAGCGCGCAAGCTGGCGCAGGAGGCGGGGTTCGGGAAATTTGAGACTCTGCCCGTGCAGAACCCGTTCAACCAGTTCTTTGCCCTGAGTGCGTGATCTATTTTCTGGGAATGGCACTGTCGTGCCATTCCCAGAATTACGGCTTTGGCTTACCTTTTCGCTAAGCCACTTCGTAGATCAGCCTGCCCAGGCAGTTTCGAACCAGGAGCTACCTGGGCAGCCGGATCTTGTCCCAGCGTTAACAACCTCAGTAACCGCCCGGAACGAATTCGGGCCCCAGCCCGCGAGGGAGGACCAATGTCGGACCCGCTCACCCCCGTCGAACAGCAGATCGTGCGCTGCACCCTGAATAACCTCAGCCCTGAACAGACGGCACGTTGCCTCCACCTGACGGAACGCACTGTGCAAGAGACCCTGGACAGCGTTTACGGCAAGCTGGGCATTAGCAGCGAACTGGAACTGCTTTTTTCGGTCTGTTCCGGAGCGGTAAAGATAGCCTCCGGCGAGGGTGCCGCGGCTTAGAACCTGCTGCTGCTCCTGCTATTGGAAGAATTCGCTCATGTCAGGCGCCGAGCCCGAGGCGCCGGGAAATGCCGTCGCTCCGGACGCCTCAATCAAAAGGCGCAGTGTGCTCTGGTGCTGGTAAACCGTGGTGGATTGATAGCCCGGCTTGGCCTTCGGGCTGATCACCAGCATGGGCACGTGACCCCCACCGTGGGCGGTGTCAATGTCTAAGGACTCGTCAAAGACGACGACCAGCAATCCATCCTTCTGAAATCCGCTGCTGGCCAGCAAGGGAGCGATGTTGGAGTGGAGCCAGCCATCCGCGGCGGACAGCCGCGCGCTGTCGGGGCAGTTGGAGGTTCCATCGGGACAGTCGTGAGCGTCGTGCTCCGCATTGGGAACAATATAGGAGAAAGTCGGCAGCTGCCCCTTGGCCAGATCGGCGGCGAATTGCGTGAACGGCACCAGGTTTTGCAACTGCTTACTGCTGTTGCGCACGTCGCTGAAATAGGAGAAGGGATTGTGACGCTCCAGGTAGGGATAGACATCGCCGCCGGTGTAGCCCGCGGAGGGCAGGCTTTCGGCATAGGCCTTCCACGTTTTTCCCGCCGCCAGCAGTTCCCGCACCAGGTTGTCTGCGTCCACGGTTCCGGTGGAGCTGTCGTCGGTGGTTATGATCTGCCCCGTGGTCAGCATGAAGTAGTTGCCGATGGATGGGTGCACATTGGCGTAGTAGTTGGTGGCTAAGCCGTAGCGCTGTGCCAGGCTGTTGAGGTAGGGCATGGCGGAGTTGCCGATCACGCTGGAATAGCTGTGATTCTCCTCTACCACCAGCACCACTTGGCCAAACTGGGGCATAGCGGCCGGCGCTGGACTGGGGATGGGGCTGGTGCTGGACATGCCGCGAGCGCCGCTGCAGCCGCTGCAAAGGACCAGCCCGGACACAAGGATTAGGGAGAGCGAAATATGAAGGGGTCCAAGCCGCATGGCAGTATCCTATGCGTACTTGGAGCCTGAGAAGCGTCGCCGAGTTGTCAGGAGCAAAGAGATGAGTTCTGATCCGGAAACGTGTCGCGCGGCGTGCTAATCGAAGAACAGCTTGAGACAACAGACACTGCCCCCTGACTTCAGAAATTCGGAGGTATCGAGCAGAACCGGCTGCAAACCCTCCCTGGCCAGGGCCTCCTGCACGCAGGGGGTGAGCGCCGGGGTGAGGAATTTTCGGCTAGCGGAGACGCCATTGCAGACAAATTGCAGCGCTTCCTCGCGGCCCACCTCGTAGAGACGAGGGATGTGACTGCGAACAGCCTCCAGAGATTCGGCGGAAAACGCTTCCGGATAGATGAGCGCCGCGCCCGGGCGCAGCGGAGCGAGGCAGGCGTCAAGGTGATAGAAAAACTCGTCCACCAGCTGCAGGGGAATCACGGGGATGTTCATCCGGTTCATAGCAGCAGCGAATTTTTCGATTCCGCCGGAGGTGGAGCGAAAACCGTGACCTGCCCAGATCCGGGTTCCGTCGGCGTCCCAAATCAGGTCGCCGTGGCCCTCCAGAAACTCGTTGCCCAGTTCGATTTCTAAAACCTTGTAGCCACGGGCGCGGAACCACTCGACATAGTGTGGCACTTCGGCGCGGCGGGAGAGGTAGCGCATGCGGCCGGGCACCACGAACCGGCCGTGGGTGGGATGGTGGCCGACGAAGATGGGATTGGCGGCAAAAACCATGTCCTCCAGGCCGGGCACAGGGTCAATGAGTTCGACGATAAGGCCGGCAGCGCGAAAGGCATCACATACCGTGTCCCACTGGTGCTGGGCCCTGACTGGATCAACCGCCAACAGACCGCGCATGTAGGGATTCTTGACCTCGCACACCTCGAAGTAAGTGGGCGGACAGAGGAGGACCCGGGAGGCCATGGCAGCTGATGATAGCTCCCCAAAGGGGAGATGGCCAGAGAAGACGCGGGAGGGTGCCCCGGACACAGAACGCCGCTAATCCCAGGGCATCGCGGCGGTGCGCGCGAGATGCTTCACCGGCGGTTCAGCATGACGGCTTGCGGCGTCATTTTTCAATCACCATACGAATGCGGTCGAAGGCCCAGTCAATCTCCTCGCGGGTGATGACCAGCGGCGGCGCAATGCGGATGACACGGTCATGCGTTTCCTTGCAGAGAATTCCCTGCTCTTTCAGCGCCTCGCAGTAAGGACGCGCCAGAGTGTTCAGTTCGATGCCGATCCACAGGCCGCGTCCGCGAACCTCGCGCAGATCACGGCTGCGCAGGGTACGCAGACGCTCGAGGAAATAGGCGCCCATTTCGGCGGAACGCTCCACCATCTTTTCCTCAACCAGAACGCGGAGGGCGGTGCGGGCCACGGCGCAGCCCAGGGGGTTGCCACCGAAGGTGCTGCCGTGGTCGCCAGGGCGGTAAACACCCAGAATCTCTTTGGACGCCAGCACCGCGGAAACGGGGTAGAAACCGCCGGCCAGCGCCTTGCCGATGATGAGCACGTCGGGATGAATACCCTCATGCATGTAGGCGAACAGCTTGCCGGTGCGGCCCAGGCCGGACTGGATCTCGTCAGCCATGAGCAGCACGCGGTTGCGGCGACAGATATCTGCTGCCTCACGCAGGAAGCCCTCCGGCGGGATGATGATTCCGGCCTCGCCTTGGATGGGCTCAACCAGGAAAGCGCAGGTGTGGGGCGTGATTGCGTCCTTGAGCGCATCCGTGTCGCCATAGGGGATGACCTTGAAGCCAGGGGTGAAGGGGCCAAAGCCGCGGCGGTATTGCTCGTCGGTGGAGAAGCTGACAATGGTCACAGTCCGGCCATGAAAATTGTTGGCGCAGACGATGATCTCGGCCTGCTCATCGGGAATGCCCTTAACCGTGTAACCCCACTTGCGCGCCGTCTTCACCGCCGTCTCCACCGCTTCGGCGCCGGAATTCATGGGCAGGGCCATGTCGTAGCCGGTCAGGTCGTGGAGTTCCTTGTACAGCAGGGGCAACTGATCGTTGCGGAAGGCGCGCGAGGTGAGCGTGACCTTGTGGGCCTGCTCGATCAGGGTCTGCAGAATGCGGGAATGGCAGTGGCCCTGGTTGACCGCCGAGTACGAGGCCAGGCAGTCGAGATAGCGTTTGCCATCCACGTCATACACCCAGACTCCCTGGGCGCGCTCGATCACGACGTCGAGGGGATGGTAGTTGTGAGCGCCATATGTGTTTTCCAGTTCAACGTAAGATTGCGTTTGTTCTTCGACGGTGGGCATAGTCTCCTCTCACGGAGGTAGTTGGTAGCTGGTAGTCGGCGATTGAGACTACGTAATAGTTTCAAGGTTTCGCAAGTTTCAAGGTTTCATGTGGCCTGACCACGAGCAACCTGAAACCTTGAAACCTGTGAAACCTTTGAAACCTTGAAACCAACCACTAGCTACCAACTACCAGCTACTCCTAATCCTCATCCAGCAACATCGTCAGCAACGCCATGCGCACGTAGAGGCCATTGGCGGCCTGGCGGAAATAAAGCGCACGCGGATCGCTGTCCACTGTCTTATCCAGTTCGACGGTGCGGGGCAGCGGATGCAGAATCATGGCGCTAACCTTCATGCGCGGCAGAATCGCCGGGCTGATGGCGTAGCGGCGCAGCAATTCGACGTCACGCACGCGTTCCGGGCGAATGCGGGTCTGGTAAACCACGTCCACCTCGCCAATCACCCGCTCCAGTTCCGGTTCGAGGTCGTAGCGAACCCCGTGCTCATCCAAGTACTCGAGGATATCGGGTTTCATTTGCAGCTCGGGCGGGCTGACAAAAAAGATTTTGACGCGCTCGAACTTGGCCAGCAGGTAGGCCAGCGACCGCGCCGTGCGCCCCTTGTCCAGTTCGCCGATGATAGCCACGCTCAGCCCGTCCAGGGGACGCTCGCGGTAGATGGTGTACAGATCGAGCAAGGCCTGGGTAGGATGCTGGCCGCCGTCCCCGTCGCCGGCATTGATGACGGGCACGGGTGAGACTTCGGCCGCACGCTCCGCCCCGCCTGCCTGATGATGGCGGATGACGATCACGTCGGCATAGTTTGCGATAATCCGGATGGAGTCTTCCACCTGCTCGCCCTCGATTTCTGAGGAGAAGGCGCTGGCGCGCTCGGTAGAGAGGACGCGGCCGCCCAGGCGGTGCATGGCGGCTTCAAAGGAAAAGCGGGTGCGGGTGGAGGGCTCGTAAAAGAGCGTCGCCAGAATCTTGTTCTGGTAATCGAGGGTGCCGCCGCGGGCCACCACGCGCTCCATGCCGCGGGAGCGGTCAAACAGTTCCATCAGCAGGGGCACGGTGAACTGCTGCGACTCGATGACGTGCCGCAATTTGGGAAAATCAGTCTGACGCTTCATCTCGGTTATGTGTTCCGGCTGCCGCGCGGGAGCAAAGCTTCCATGACGCATGATTTCACCTGCCCTTCAGAGGCCACGCACCGTGTTCGTGTTCCTGGCCGGCGCCGGCGGCCACCAATTCGGCGTCGCGCACAATGTGAGTTCCCGTACGGCCTGCCACCGCTTCATATAAGTGCTGATATGAGGTGATGATCACTTCATGACCGCCGTTGCGCAGGAAGCGCAGCGCCGATTCCACTTTGGGCCCCATATTGCCGGGCGGGAACTGGCCGGCCCGCAGGTAGTTTTCCATTTCAGAAACAGTTAGGTGAAGGAGCGGCTGCTGCGCCGGGGTTTTGTAGTCGCGATAAACGAAGTCGGCGTCAGTGGAGATGGCGAATAAGTCCACTCCCAGGCGCGAAGCCAGCAGTGCAGAAGCCCGGTCCTTGTCAATCACCGCTTCTACCCCCTGCAGCGTGCCGTTGGAACGCACCACGGGGATACCGCCGCCACCCACGGCCACCACCAGCACACCATCGTTGACCAGGGCGCGGATGACCTCGAGTTCCACGATGTCAATAGGCTCGGGCGAAGGCACCACGCGGCGATAGCCGCGGGCCGCGTCCTCGACAATCTCCCATCCAAAGGCATGTTTGCGTTGCTCGGCATCGGCGCGCGAGTAGAAAGGGCCGATGGGCTTGGTGGGGTGCCGCATGGCGGGATCGTCACGGGAAACCACGGTCTGTGTGATCAGGCTCACCAGGGGAACGTGCAAGCCGGCGGCGTCCAGTTCGTCGTGCAGCGACTGGCAGAGCAGGTAGCCGATTTCACCCTGCGTGGCCGCACCGCAGACGTCCAGGGGAAGGCCGGGAACCTGATCGGCAGCGCGCTCAGAGCGCAGCAGGTCGGCGCCCACCTGCGGGCCGTTGCCATGAGTGATGACCAGCCGATAGCCGTCGCGAATCAGGCCGATAATGGCCGCGGCGGTGCGCCGGGCATTGGCCAGCTGTTCAGCAACAGTTCCCTTCTCCCCCGCGCGAATCAGGGAATTGCCGCCGATGGCTAGTAGCATGGTTCTCATCTTGAGCTGCTCTCAGTTGGTAGTTGGTAGCTAGCCAGCAGCCTCCTTGGTTGACCAAGCGCGAAGGCCGGTTAACATCCTGCCTAACTGAGCCGCTTTCGACAGCAGCACCGTAGCAGCGGCGGCATCAAGGTACCCGAGGCTCTTCGCAAGTTCGAGTTGTGTTTCCAGTTCCGCGAGGGAGCCGCGCGCTTGTCCCAGAAAATGGTGCAACTCGTTGCGCGAATTCCGACCGCAACCTTCGGCGATGTTGCTGGGAATGGAAACCGCCGCTTGCCTTAGCTGGCTTGTCAAACCATAAAGCTCATCTTTCGGGAAGTGACGAGTCGCCACGTACACGGCCTTCACAAGTTCCATGGCCCTTTGCCAAGTCTCAAGATCGCGGTAACCTCGCATGTCAAGCTCCAACTACCAGCTACCAACTACCAGCTACTAACTACCCGTTTTCACACATGCACCAACTCCTGCGCCGCGACTGCTTCAGCCACGGGCGTCTTCATCAGCTGCACCATGATGGCTTTCTGGGCGTGCAGGCGGTTTTCCGCTTCCTGAAAGACCAGGGAGCGCGGGCAGTCAATGACCTCGTCGGTGACCTCGTCACCACGGTGGGCGGGCAGGCAGTGCATAAAGATGGCGTCAGGCTTGGCTAAAGCGAACAGCGCGGCGTTGACCTGGTAAGGCAGAAAGTGCTGGCGGCGCACTTCCGCCTCGTTTTCCTGGCCCATGCTGGCCCACACATCGGTATAGACCACGTCGGCGTCGCGCACCGCCTCCGCCGCTTCCCATGTGAGGGTGCAGCTGCCGCCAGTCTCGCCCGCGCGATCGTGCGCCCAGGAGAATGCATTTCTGAGCGGCTCATATCCCGGCGGCGTGGCCACCCACACGTGTGCGCCCAGTTGCGCGCCCGCGAACATCAGGGAGTGGGCCACGTTGTTGCCGTCGCCGACGTAGGCGACCTTCAGCCCGGCAAGCCTGCCTTTGACCTCCAGCATGGTCAGGTAATCGGCCATGGCCTGGCAGGGATGGCTGTAGTCAGTGAGCCCGTTGATGATGGGAATGGCGGCATATTGGGCCATGCGCTCGACAATGTCGTGAGCGAAGGTGCGGATCATGATGCCCTGCACCATGCGCTCCAGGTTCTTGGCCACGTCGTAAACCGACTCGCGCTTGCCCAGGCTGATTTCGGCGGGCGAAAGATAGAGTGAGAAACCGCCCAGCTGGTGAATGCCCACGTCGAAGGTGACCCGCGTGCGCAACGAGGGCTTCTCGAAGATCATGGCCAGGGTCTTGCCCTTCAGAGCATTGGCGTAGTCGGCGGGCTTGGCCTTGATCTGCAGCGCCAGCTGCAGCAGCTCTTTAATCTGCGCCGGGGTGAAGTCGCGGATACTGAGAAAATCATGCGGCCAGACAGATGGTCTCGGCATGGGTCCTCCTAAACCGCGGTGTGCGCCGGCTCCAGGCGGTGCTCATGGCGGGCTGTAAACTGCGCCAGAACCTCGCCCATCGTGGGCTGGGTGCGTTCTTCCACCTCATAGCCAACTCGCACACAGGGCTTGTTCAGTCGCAGAATGGCGCCCAGGTCCACGGGTGTGGCTACCAGCACCAGGTCGGCAGGCACGCGATTAATGGTTTCCTCCAGTTCATGCCGCTGAATCGCGCTGTATCCCATGGCGGGGAGTAGCGTGGTCAGGTGAGTGAAGCGCTCGTACGTGCCGCGAATGGAACCCACCGCGTAAGGGCGAGCGTCCATCAGTTCCGCTGCGCCCCACTGCCGCGCCGCCACTACCCCGGCGCCGTAAGGCATTTCGCCGTGAGTGAGGGTGGGACCGTCTTCCACTACCAGAACGCGGCGGCCCTTGATCTGCTCGGGCGCAGCCACGGAGACTTTGCAGGCGGCTTCGATGATGGCGGCCTTGGGATTGTTTTGGCGCACATTCTGCCGCACCACATCCACGTTGCGCGGGTCGGCGGTATCCACCTTGTTGATCACCACCACATCGGCGCGGCGCAGGTTGACCTCGCCCGGATAGTAGCCCAGCTCGTGGCCGGGACGATGAGGATCGGCCACCACGATCTCCAGGTCGGAAGTGTAAAAAGGCGTGTCGTTGTTGCCGCCATCCCAGAGAATGAGATCGCCTTCGCGCTCCGCCTGACGCACAATGGCTTCGTAGTCCACGCCGGCATACACCACGGTGCCATTCACGATGTGGGGCTCGTACTCCTCGCGCTCTTCGATGGTGCACTTGTGGCGTTCCAGGTCCTCCAGGCGGGCAAAGCGCTGCACTGCCTGCTCGGCCAGGTCGCCGTAAGGCATGGGATGGCGAATCACCACCGGCTTCCATCCCAGGCGGCGCAGTTCCGCGGCCACCCGGCGCGACACCGGGCTCTTGCCGCAACCGGTTCGCACGGCGCATACGGAAACCACGGGCAGGCTGGACTTGACCTGGGTGTGCTCCGTTCCCAGCAGCCAGAAATCGGAGCCCGCAGCCACGGCGCGCGAAGCCAGGTGCATGACCGTGGGGTGAGAAACGTCGCTGTAGGAGAAAACGACGATGTCAATTTCGTGCGCGGCGATAAGACGCTCCATTTCCTTCTCATCAGCGATGGGAATGCCCTGAGGATAGAGCGCACCGGCCAGTTGCGGCGGATAGAATCTCCCGGCGATGTCGGGGATCTGGGTGGCGGTGAAGGCTACGACCTGAAAATCGGGATTGCGGCGGAAAACAACGTTAAAGTTATGAAAATCACGGCCGGCCGCGCCCAGGATGAGGACCTTCTGCATGGCACACTCCTTGTGGAGAAAGCGCTGTAACCAACCTTTGATGTTCGCCCGGAATGGGCCGGCAGGCAGTGAGGCGGGTCACAAGGGGGTGTGAGCAAGGTTGCAAGGGTTCGAGTTTCAACGCCAGGACCAGTGTAGAGACGTTGCTGGCAACGTCTCCTTTCCACCGCGGCTGAAGCCGCACGCGTCCACATCCGGCACGAGCTCTCGTCGCTGCGAGAGTGAGACGTAACAACTTACGTCTCTACCGGCGTGGGGAATCGGCATGCATTGGGTTGGGAATTGAAATGCTTTGCGGCGCCCTGCGGTCCTCACTGCGAGGGAGCATAGAAGCCGCGCTTGGCGGAGACGTGCAGGGGCGGCAAGCCCTTGGGGGGATGCAGCTTGACCGTGATCTTGTGGTATTTGCCGTCACGCGGGCGGGTCGTGGGGGAGTAGGCGATCACGTACTCGTCGCGCAGTGCGATGCCGATCTTAGTGGCAACGTCGGCCAATTCGTTGGGATTATCAATGGTAAAAGAACGGCCGCCGGTAGCATCCGTAATTTCGCGCAGCAGCCCCGGTCCCTGCTGTTCTTCGACGGTACGGGGATTCTGGTCGTAGAGGCCAACGGCAAAGATCTGCACGTCCGCTTCTTCCACCTGGTCCTTGACTTCACCCTCGGTGTAGCGGCTGTGGTTATCGCCGCCGTCGGAGATAATCAGCAGGGCCTTGCGGGGGTACTGGGCGTTGTGCATCTGATCTATGCCCAGGTAAATGGCGTCCAGGAGGGCGGTCATGCCCTTGGCCTGCACCGTGGGCAGCCTGCCTTCGATGTCCGCCACGTGGCTAGTAAAGGAGGAGACCACGTGCGGGCCGTCCGAGAAGGTGATCAGGAAAAACTCATCCTGTGGATTGGCCGTTTCCAGGAATTGGGAAACCGCCTCGCGGGCCCGGTCAATCTTATCGCCCATGCTGCCGCTGACGTCAAGGATAACGCCCACCGAGATGGGCGCGTCGTCGCTGGACAGGTTCTGGATTTGCTCCTTTTGCTTATCCTGGTAGACGGAGAAATTCTTTTTTTCCAGCCCCGTAACCAGGCGGTCCATGGGATCGGTGACCGTCACCGGCACCAGCACCAGATTGACATTGGATTTGAGAATGGGAATACCCACGCGCAGGGAAGGATCGGACAAGTGGGAAGCGGGCTTGGAGTCTACCCTGGGCGTGATGTGGACATCGGCAGTGTCCTGCCCGGCAGCTGAAACGGGAAACGTGCAGACGAGCAGAATCAGACTAAAGACTAAGGGCCGCCAACCTGCCCCGTTGAGGCCGGCTTTTTGCAACGACTGCAGCATGGGACCCGTGTAATTGGACTGCCTGACAACTTGAGAGTGGGACACCCGTCTTTCAACGCAATATCATATCGCGCTGATGGGGGACAGCGTCCACCAGCAATTTTCCTGCTCACTAAGATGTGCCGCTACCCAAAATGGTTTTGCCCGCGCAGGGGAATTCCCGCCACCTGCTTCGCCGGCTCTAACCCAGCTAAGGGCAGCATTTTGGCGGGCCCTCCGGGTGCTTCACCGGTTGGAGGCTGACCGGTGGGCCTGCCGTCGCCGCCCGCAACAGGGTCAGCGCTGCTACCGTCTTTTGCCACTGCCTGGGCTTCAGCGATCCGTTGGCCGGATCGCCGGCAGCAAAATATTGCAGAATATCGGTCCGAACAGCGGGGGTCAGGTGGGCAAAATGGTCGCGATCCAGACGTCGAACCAGGTAGGCGTAGGTCTGGTCAGCCAGCATGTATTCGCCCTCACGGGTCAGCCATCCGGTATCCAGGTTGCGGTTGGGAATGCGCAGGTCGCCGGCGCTTACCTGCTGCACCAGCAGATGATATTCCTGCAGCACGTGGTCCATGCTGCGGAAGTACAGGTCTTCGGTGCGGGGAGTGGGGTTGCGGTAGCCTAAGATTTTGGCCGGTCCGAAAGGCAGCAACTTGATCAGGAATCCCAAAATCCTGGCGAAGAATCCGGGCCGGCGGTAGCGGGTTCCGAACTGCCGGTTGTAGTCGGCGCGTGAGAGGCGGTAGAGAAAGTCCTTCTTGGCGCGGTCGCCATACTCGCGCGCAATTTCCGGCTTGTGGGTGGCCAGCGCCACCTGCGTCATCTCCGGAACCACGCGGCCCACGGCAAAACGAAAGGTTTCCAAGGTCAAATCATCAAAATGCAACAGATGGTCGAGGGAAATGCCGTAAGTATCTACAAAGGCGCGCTCCAGCAGGTCCTCTGACACGTCAAACCCGATGAAATCGTGATATTGCAGCGAGGTGTAGCGATGCTTGGCGACCTCCAGCACATCGAAACTGAATTCGGTGCGCAAGTGGGCCTCATGGTTCGTCTCGTAGGGTATCCAATCGCCAAAGCGGTCGCGCAGCTTGGGATATTCCACCGGCACCGAGAGATTGATGGCGGGATGGCCAAAACTATCCGCAGCATAGTGGCTGAGCGCCCCCAGGGCGAAGGCGTACTCCTCTACGTTGCGGGCGTCGCGCAGCATCCATGCCACGAAATCGCCGGTGCGGACGTAGTGCAGGATGTTGGTGAACTCTTTGTTGCCTAACGGGTAATAGCCCACGTCCTGAATGACCGAGCCACCATAGGCAAAGGAATGAGCACGCTTCAACTCCGCCGGCGTGGCGTTGGGGAAGCGCTTGAGCAGGGCCGGCAGAATGTC
>JBLMXE010000243.1:0-2610 GCA_050257615.1 Chlamydiota bacterium
TGGCGATGGCAACGACGGTGTAGCGGCCCTACGGTACTTCAATTTACACTGGGCGGGGATGTCCATCATTGCTGCTGTGAAAACTGGTTCAACGATCTCGACCTCTTCCGTGCGCCCATTCGGGAGATTGCGTTGAACCCTGTCGCCAGCCTCATACGCCAGGAGATCACATGTAATAATCCCACGCTCCTGGAAGGACGCCTTGAACGTACTGGACTTGTCCCCTGTTTTGAGACAAATGGTTAAGACTCAAAATCCATTGAATGGAGAATGAGTCATGGGGATGTCACGCAGGCAGTTCACCAAGGAGTTCAAACTGGCCGCTGTGCGGCGGCTGGAACAAGGGGTATCGATCGGTGAAGCGGCGCGGGCGCTGGAGGTAAACCCCAACGTGCTGCACCGCTGGCGGCGAGAGTTCCGCCAAGGTGCCGGCAACGTCTTTCCAGGTAGCGGGAAGCAGCGCTGGTCGGAAGGCCGGATCGCGGAGCTGGAGCGCAAGGTGGGCCAGCAAGCCCTGGAGATCGATTTTTTGAAGGGGTGCTTGCAGCGCATCGAGGAGCAGCGGATGCTGCAGGCACTGACTGGAAGTCCGCGGTCTACCGGAAAGTCCAGGAAGAAATGAAAGCGGACCGGGGGCTGACGATCGAGCGCATGGTGGAGTTGGGCGGCGTGAGCCGCGCCAGCTTCTACCGGTTCGACGCGGACCGCCAACCGCGGCCGGACCGGGACATGAACCTGCGGGATGCCATCCAGCGGGTGGCGTTGGAGTGGCCCAGCTACGGCCGGCCACGCATCACGGCGGAACTACGGCGGCGCGGCTGGAAGGTGAATCCCAAGCGGGTGTATCGGCTGATGCGCGAGGACAACCTGCTGTGTGTGCGCAAGCGGAAGTTCGTGGTCACCACGGACTCCAACCACACTCGTAGGGTCTATCCGAACCTGACCGGGGAGATGGTACTGACGGGGATCGACCAGTTGTGGGTGGCCGATATCACCTACATTCGGCTGGAGAGCGAATTCGTGTATTTGGCGGTGGTGATCGACGCCTATTCGCGGCGCGTGATTGGCTGGGCGCTGGAGCAAACGGTGGAAGACGATCTGCCATTGGCAGCACTGCGCCAGGCGCTGGAGTTGCGGCGGCCGGCGCCTGGGGTGGTTCATCATTCCGATCGTGGCAGTCAGTATGCCTCCGGCGATTACACGGACCTGCTGAAAGCCCACGGTTGCCAAATCAGCATGAGCCACAGAGCGAGCCCTTGGGAAAATGCGGGCTGCGAGTCGTGGATGAAGACGCTGAAAGCCGAAGAGGTGTATCGGCAGGAGTACCGGGATCTGGGCGAGGCGCGGGCCTCGATCGCGCAATTCATCGACGAAGTTTATAACCAGCAGCGGTTGCACTCGGCATTAGGTTACCGGCCGCCAGTGGAGTTTGAGCAGGCGCTGGCCGCGCCCGGCCGGATGGGGGCGAGCGCATGACCTGTACACACAGGGCGCGGGGGAAAAGGGAAAGCCGCGCGGGCGACGGTGCGGCGCAAGTAGTCGTCGGGGTTGCCGTGACGGCGGGGAAACTGGGGGCTGGCGAGCCGGAGAATTTCCTGCACCTGGGTGGGCGCCCAATGTCGTGCGAGCAAGTGGCGGGCGACCCAGCAATCGACGATGCTCCAGTCGGGTTGAGGGAAGCGTTGGCGGATGTGCCAGCGCTCCATGCAAGCCTGATAGATCTCCATCGCCATCGGCGCGGCGATGGTGGGTGGGGCAGATTCTTCGCATTTCACGTTGACGCGGAAGGCCAGAGAGGCATGCGACGATGCCCAAGCTCGGGCCGATCGCAGCAGTGCCTCAGCTTGGGGCGCCAAGCCGGCTTGAGCGCTCACGATCTTCACCCAAGGGGCGTAGCCGCGCGACGTGCGGCGAGCGGGTTTCTGATTGGTGAAACCGGCGAGCCTGCCCAAGTGGCGCCAGTCGGTGCTGGCCGGGTCGCCTCCATAAGCCGCTGCCAGGAGTTTGCCGGCAGCGGTCGCCACCACCGGCTCCAGGGGAGAAGTGCTGAGATGAATCCAGGCTTGCCAGTGTCCGGGACTGGTCTGCACGATGACACAGGGATCATGCCCCTGGGCGCGCATAGTAGCCATGGTCGACGATCGCGCGCCGTCCAGGTCGACGAGAATGTAGCCGCCGTTATGGTGGCCGGCATAAGGCTGGACATAGACATCGCAACCTTCGCGGTTGCGCACACGCAGGAAGCGGATCGTGGCCGGGCTGATCAACTGTTGGGCTGTCCAAAGCCGTTCGCCAGGGAACGCCTGCCGGGTCCGGTGATGAATCAAGCGGACCAGATACAGATCGCTGGGCATGGCGGCGAGCTGTCTGCGAATGGCGTGCAAGCTGAGAAAGAAACCGCGGTCTTCCATGACCGCCATCTTGAGGTCGAAAGCAACCGCCGTACAATGAACTTTCAGCGGACGGCGAACTGTGTCTTAACTGTTTGTCTCAGCCGAGGGGGCAGGCGCAGATGGTTGCGGCATATCTGCTTGCCGTGCGCCTTTCGAAGTAGCACTTGCACGCATTGGGCAAACTGCTTGATGACGTCTTCATCGAAGGAATACTCTT
>JBLMXE010000244.1:0-7112 GCA_050257615.1 Chlamydiota bacterium
GCAGGGGCGCGCGGTCGCTACTTGGCTCAACATCTGGTGGAGGAGCAATTATTTCGGGTTGCGGCACTGTCGAAGCCGTGCGATTAGTCGCTCGCGTAACCTGCGGCGGAGGCGGTATCACGGGGCTCTCCATAGCGGGCAACGTGAGTTTGGCGTTGAGCGAGCCGGGCACGGGCACAGGGCCGGGAGTCGGCGTCCACGCCACCAGATTGGGCAGAGCCATCTCCTGGGCCAGTTTCACGTCTGGAGGTATGACGATGGTCTGGCGAGTGTTGTCCGCTTCCGGCGGCACCGAGATGATTTCCTGGGGCGCATAGGCGGGATCGGCTTTGCGCGCCACACGCGCACGGGGCGCCGGTGTCTCGATCGCGGGCAGGTACTCCGAAGTGGTGTAGTAAATAATCTGGCTGCGCTGGAAAACTGGCCGGAGGACGACTCTCGGGTGGAGCAGCCAGGCGTGCGATAAACCCCAGATTGCCGCCAGTATCACGCCGTGGCTCAGAGCGGATTCCAGAAGGCTGCGCCAGGGCACTCCGGAGCCGACGAAAACGTCGCTCCAGAAAGGGGCGGTGGCTACCACCGAGTCGCTCGGTGCGGGTCGCAGCAGGACGGCGAGATTACTGAACAACGCGGGCAGGCGGGGTTCCAGCCGAACCAGAAAGCGCAAGCCGGACGCAGGGCCATCGTCACCGGGGGTGGGGGCACTCGACTGGCCAAGCGGCTGGGACATAACTTCATCCATGGGCGCGCATCGCGATTATAGCTGCTTTTTTCTCCACAACTTTCCTCAAGACGGAAATTGGACGGTTGGCCGCTCGAGGCCGTATCCGCGAGGGCCGGCAAGAGTCATGTTTTCAGCATGTCCCATTAGTGATTTAATGTAGCCATCCTATGCGCAAACTTTTTCTCTATGTCCTTGTGCTGGCATTCGTGCTGGGAGAAGCTCCGTCTGCCGCGGTTGCAACTACCGTCCGCGGGGGGCAGGAAAGCCAAGGCGGTCAAAGCCCAACCAGCGCCACTTCCAACGTGGATTACTCCGGCATGTACACCTTCCTGCGTGACGGCGAGTTTGTGCAGGTCACGGTTGAGGAGAAGGGCAAGCTGACCGGGTTTGTCTCCCGCTACGGCGACCTGGAAAGCGATCGCGGCGCCTTTCTCGATCAGTTCTTCAAGCAGGGCTCGATAGATGGGCAAAGCCTGAGCTTTACGACCGACACCGTGCACGGAGTCTGGTTTGAGTTCAAGGGCACAGCCGGCCGTGGTTCGGGCAAGACGGTTAACGACGAAGGTTATTACGTGCTCAAAGGTACTCTCACCCAGCATTCTGAGGACGCCAATCACCAGGATGTGGCCAAGTCCCGCGAAGTGGTGTTTAAGTCTTTTCCCCAGGACGTGAGCGCGCCGGCGAGCAATCCGAAGGACTAATCCGCGCTGCCGCCGGCCGTAATGCCGAGAGCTCTAGGACTTCGCCTCCGGCGGGCGCGTGAACTCCACCGGGCTGGGCGTGCCCCCGAAGCGGTTAACCTGGGTTCCGCCCGATTCCGTGGCCCCGTAGGTTCCGGTTGACTCCGCCGGCTTTTGCCGGGATATTTCCGCTTTTGCTTCTAGAGCGGCCTTCACATCACGCAGCACTTTTTCAATCAGCTCCTCCAGTCGAGCGGCGAAAGAAGTCACAAAGGGGGTAAGCAGACTGATCCGCGGGACATAGTTCATGGTGACGTGCACCATGGTGTCGGTGCCCAGGGGAGAGAAGGTGATGCGGCCGCTGTTTTTGGAACCGGAAACTGATTTCCAGCCGATGGCCTGATTGAGAATGAACTGCTCGATTTCCGCCTCCCACTCGAACTGGCGGCCATCAATATTGACGGTCCAGTGTGAGCGGTCGCCATCGCGACAAACCTGCTCGATGACGTCGGTCAGTTGCGGCAGGCGCTCCATATCCAGCCAGGCGCGGAAAACATCCTCCACCGGTGCCGCGATCTGAATGCTCTTCTCCAGGCGCACCACGCGGCGATGCCCGGCTCGTCCCACGTAGTTGAGTGCCAGCAGAACGCCCAACGTGCCGCCCGCTCCCGCCGCCACACCAAATCCAAAGCCCTTCCAGAAACGATTTCTCCGCGCCATGGTACCCTCCAGGGCGGTCTGATCCTGCTCACTTTCCTCGCGGGACCCCGCTGCTCATTGGAGCCATCACTCCGGAGACTTGGTTGCCACGTAAAACCCAGTTCTCAGTTTTCGGTTCTCAGTACCCGGACCTATGTGGACCATCGGAAGCATGCTGCTGAGAGGATCCCCGGGGCGCCGCCGTACACTATTCAGAAGGTGGACTGGCTGAGGCAGGTGACATGGCCAGAGTTCACATTGGCACTTCCGGCTGGCACTACAACCACTGGCGCGGGCCGTTCTATCCCGAAAAGCTGCCCGCGGCCAAGATGCTGGACTTATATGCCAGCCGCTTCGATACAGTGGAGCTCAACAACAGCTTCTATAAACTGCCCAGCGTAGACTCCTTTGAAAACTGGCGCCTGGCAACTCCTTCCGGTTTCTGTTTTGCGGTGAAGGCCAGCCGTTTCCTGACTCACAATAAGAAGCTGAAGGATCCAGAAAACGCGCTGCAGAATTTCCTGCCTCGGGCGGAAACGTTGAAGAATAAGCTCGGTCCCATTCTCTTTCAGTTGCCGCCGCGCTGGAGCGTAAACCTGGATCGGCTGCGGGAATTTTTGCAGGCGCTGCCCCGCCGGCATAGCTACGCCTTTGAGTTTCGCGAGCCCAGCTGGAACACCGAGGCGGTGTACGCCACCTTGCGCCGCTACCAGGCCGCTTGCTGCATTTTCGAGTTGGACTATTTCCTGTCGCCGCTGGAGATTACCGCGGACTTCGCCTACGTGCGACTGCACGGTCCCGGCGGCAGATACCAGGGATGCTACTCGCGTTCCACGCTGCGGCAGTGGGCGCAGCGTGTTGCAGCCTGGGGTCAGCTGCGCGACATCTATATCTATTTTGACAACGACCAGGCGGGCTATGCGGCGCAGAATGCGCTTGAACTAAAACGCCTGATCGCCAGCAAGCACTCAGGATCGGATGCCGGCCAGAAAGCAAAAATCGGCGCCGCCTAGCGCGCCTCAGCGCGATGGGCGCAACGGCCAGTTCAGCATGATGCACCCGCCCAGCAATTGGCAGGTCCGTCTGCGCCCCCGCGACAGCACTACCTATGTCAGCCAGGGGCGTACGGTCCTGGCCACCAGCACCGACGGCTTCGTATTTGAGCATCCGGAGCACGGCCTGTGGGTGTACCAGACGCGCATGCTCTCGCGTTACCGCTGGCTGGTCAATGGCCAGCCGCCGCTCCGGGCCGGCAACTCCAATATGCAGCAGCACACGTGGATGGGCTATTACATCGCCTCTCCAACGAACATCGAAGACACCGGCCTGGATGAAAAAGACCCGGCGCAGCAGACCGTGGAATTAAGGCTGACCCGCTACCTGGGTGGCGGCATGCATGAAGACGTGGACGTCACCAACTTTACCCAGAAGCACACCAGCGTCCGACTGGAACTGGAGGTGGACAGTGATTTTGCCGACCCGCACGAAACCAGAGGACACCGCCAGCAGAAAGGGCGACTCCAGCGCCGCTGGTCCTCGCGGGGCGAAGGCGGGGCGGACCTGGAATATGACTATCGCGTAAAGCACGCTTACCGGCACCAAGATGAAAAGGGCGTAGCGTGCATGCACCGCGGCATCAAGCTGAGCGTTGCGCGGGCCGGCTCACAACCGCGCTTTCAGCGCGGGCGAGTCGCGTTCAAGGTCGAACTTCCTCCGCATGGTACATGGCACGCCTGCCTGGACTGGGTGCCGCACATCGAAGGCGAATGGCAAAAACTGGACCACTCCTGCTATTTTTCCGGCGCGAATGCATGGGACCGAAAGCGCGGTGAGTTCCTGCAGAACGCCACCTCCTTCAGCAGCGTGGGAAGCGGGACGCTGGCTCCGGTCGTGGTGGGAGCTCTAGAGCAGTCCAAGCGCGACCTGGCCGCGCTTCGCCTCTACGACCTCGACAACGCACGCGGCTGGGTACCTGCGGGTGGATTGCCCGAGTACGTGGCCCTCTTTGGGCGGGATTCTCTGGCGGCATCCTGGGAGGCGCAACTTCTCAGCCTCGACCTAAGTGGCGGCACTCTGCTGGAACTGGCCAGGACGCAAGGAACAAAGCTGGATGACTGGCGCGACGAGCAGCCCGGACGCATTCTCCATGAACTTCATACCAATCCGCTGGCAACGCTCAACTTCAACCCTCATGGCCGCTACTATGGCGGCGTTACCGGCGCCATCTACTATCCCGTAGTGGTAGCGGGGCTGTGGCATTGGACCGGTAATAAAGACCTGATACGCCCGTTAGTTGAGCCCGCTCTCAAAGGCTTGCAATGGGCTGATAGCTATGGCGACCCCGACGGGGACGGATTTTACGAGTATCAGACCCGTTCGCAGCAGGGCGAAAAGAACCAGGGCTGGAAGGATTCCGGGGACGCCATCGTTTATGAGGATGGATCGCAGGTGCAGGCGCCCCTGGGTACCTGTGAGATGCAGTCCTTTACTTACGTTTCCAAGCTGTATCTCTCGGAAGTCTTGTGGTGGCTGGACGAGAAGGACCTGGCGGCCAGGCTGTTCGACGAGGCCAGTGAACTGAAAAAGCGGTTCAATGACGCGTTCTGGATGGAAGATGAAGGCTACATTGCCATAGGACTGGATGCCAGCAAGCGGCAGATTAAGTCCATTGCCTCTGACCCCGGGCACGCTCTGGCCAGTGGCATCGTTGACATCGGGCGCGTGGAGCATGTGGCGGCGCGGCTCATGGCCCCAGATATGTTCACCGGCTGGGGCATTCGCACCCTATCCGCGGACCATCCCGCCTACAATCCGTATGCCTATCATCGCGGCACGGTATGGCCGGTGGAGAATGCGGTATTCGCTCTGGCCTTTGCCCGCTACGGTCTGCACGAGTTGATGTTCAAGTTGTGCGAGAGCCAGTTTGAGGCGGCTTCGCTGTTCGATTACTTCCGCCTGCCGGAATGTTTTGCCGGGCACCAGCGCGATTCGCAGCATCCCTTTCCCGGTCTGTATCCGCGGGCTAACTGGCCGCAGGCGTGGTCGGCTTCGGCCACCCTGCTGCATGTGCAGGCGATGATCGGGCTTTATCCCTATGCTCCCTTGCACGCCTTGCTCCTGGATCCTCATCTGCCTCCCTGGCTGCCGGAAATTACCCTGCACAATCTGCGGGTGGGGAAAGCGGTAATCAGCCTGCGTTTTTATCGCGGTGAGGACGGCGCCAGCGACTACGAGGTGCTGGACAAGCGTGGGCATGTGCACGTGATCCGCCAGCCCAGTCCCTGGTCGCTTACCGCGGGCTTTGGAGAACGCGTGCGGGATGCGGTGGCCAGCCTCCTGCCCGGGAACTAGCCGGGAAAACAGTGGGCTGAGTTGCTTCGTTGCCGGCCATGGCGGGCGGAATCAGGCGTGGCTGGGACCGCCGCCGGCCGCGCGGCGGGCTTCGGCAATCTTCTTTTCCAGAAAGTCGGTGTGATCCCGCTCGAAACCGGAAAACTCGCGGTAGAGTTCGCGCAACTCGGCATCTTCTGTCAACTCCGCCAGGCGGGTGTAGTAGCGGACGGCATTTTGCTCGGCAGTCACGGCGATTTCCAGGGCCAGTTCGCGAGGAGAGCGCCCGCCCTTGGCCCGGCTGATGGCGAAAACATCGCCGCTATTAAGCTGCGGCACCTCAATCAAATCGCGCACATCGTCGTCGGTGATGGCGCAGGGCCGCGTGCCATAGCGGTCAAAATAGCGCTGTTGCAGGTCGGTGCCGTGACGCCGTTCTTCTGCCGCCATGTCCCAGAAAGTGCCCGCGATCTCCAGCGATTCGTCGTCGCGAAAACCGGCAAACAATTCGGCAAACTGATGATAGATTTCGGCGTTGCGCTCCTCGATAAAAATGGCCACGTGCAGCGCTTCTTGCGCGGTCAGGGAAGCGAAATCGCGTTTCATGCTGCCGCCTCCTGAGCACAGGATACTCCTCGGTCATGCCGCGGAGGACAGCGCAGAACTTGCCAATGCTGCCGGCAGCGGACGCGCCGACACCTTTCCCGCACGCATCTCCAGAGTGAGAGTGCGGGCGCAGCGCTCACACAACCAGAAATATTGCAGCTGCCGAGGCCGGTGCCCGCCGGGCGAAGGCGGGCCGGCTCCCAGGTCCAGGCGAAATAGTTTGCCTTCGTGCAGGTAACGAAAAGGCGCGAAACAGGTGGGATTGGCGCATTTGGCGAGCATGTCCGAGACTCCCGGGAATGTTGCTTCCCCCAGCGCAACCGGGGGAAGAAGTTGCGGTTAACGGAGCCGCAAGAACAACGGTCCGGCACGGATCAGGCGCGGCGTTCGGCTGGTTCCCGTTCCAGCCGCTGGATCGTGTTACGCAGCCAGTTCTTTAAGTTTTCCTCTAGCTCAAGCTGATTGTAACCCTTATCCAGAGAAGCCAGGGTATCGCCTTTGTGATTTAAAGGGATATGGTGGCAGGGCACAGTTTCATTTCGGGAAGTTTCCGGAACGAAAGCGAACAGCAGGCACTCCCTGCAAGGATGGGTGTGCCCGGGATCGTCGAAATTAAGGCAGGTAAGAGAGTCCTCGAAAATCGAAGTCGGCTTCCACGGAGTGCGCACGGAGCGGCCATAGCCGCCATGTTCCAGGAAGCTGAGTTCAAACTTCAGCACTTCCAGCAGGTCGCGATCATCTTCCGGCATGCAAGCCTCCACCGCTGGAGAGGCGCGGGAGCGCGGACGGGATAACCCCGTCCTCCAGCCTGGCGCTATTGTCGCCGGCGATGTACCAAAAGGCTGTGACTTTGCTCACACCCCGGAGTGAGCTACCTCACGCTGTGACTTGGGTCACATCCTCTGTGTGACGGGTATGCGAGTCTGGCCTGGGCGGGAAAATCCCGCCGGAGCCCTCTGCGTGACCGCCATGGATTTCAACGAGGCCCCGTTCATCGTGATCTGGGAAGTCACTCAGGCTTGTGATCTGGCCTGCGTGCACTGCCGCGCCAGCGCCCAGCCGCACCGCAATCC
>JBLMXE010000245.1:0-5728 GCA_050257615.1 Chlamydiota bacterium
TTTTCGGCGACAGACGCGGTCCTGGATCATCTGGACAGTCAGTTCTGGCCAGAAGCGGAGTGGCCCGAGCTTCTTCAGGCCGAGCTTCTGGCGCTTCCCGGCTGGGCGGGGTTGATGCGCAGGCTGGAGGAAGAGCCCGCTCTTGCGCCGCATAGGACCCTTCCCTGTTCTCTGATGGACTTTCTGGCCGTGCGGCTGACCCTGTCGCGGGTCGCATCGCGCCGGGGTGCGGCGGAGGCAATACCAGAGGAGAGCCCTCTCAAGACGCGAGAGAAACGGCGCCTGAGTCGGACCGCGCGCATCTATGACGCGGCCCGCGTCTTACGGCTTTCGGCTGGAGAGGTGAACCATCTCTCAGAGCCGGAGTGGGCGGCGTTTGTCAGCGAGGTCAAGGCGTTTAATGGCCTGGAGCGCCGGCGAATTCTTCACCTTGCCTATGAGCGCGCGCACGAGCGCGAGATTCTCCGCGGGCTGGCCAGCCACAGGAAATACCGCGGCTTGTTTGATCAACCGGGAAGACCTCCAGCGCAGGTATTCTTCTGCTTGGACGAGCGAGAGGAATCCATCCGCCGCGCCCTGGAAGAAGCGGACCCGCGGCTGACAACCTATAGCGCCGCCGGCTACTTCGGGGTAGCGGTGGACTACAAGGGAATTGATGATGCGCATGGCGCTGCCTTCTGCCCGATAGTGGTCAAGCCCGAGCACGCCGTTCGCGAACAGGCGAAACCCGAAGACAGGGCGCTGCTGGAAAGCCGCCGCTGGCGCAGGCGGGTGCTCGGACTACTGATACGGAATTCGTTCATCTCCTCCAAGACGCTGGTGCGGGGCTGGTTGTCAACTTCAGTCCTCGGCTTGCTCTCGGCAGTTCCTCTGATCGGTCACCTTCTGGCGCCGCGGCGCTATGCCCAGCTGCGCGATTGGTTAAACAGGGAGTTTCTCCCAGAGCCCCGGACCGAACTCACCCTGATGCGAAACACGACCCAATCGCAAAGTGCGGTGGCGGGTGTGTTGACGGGGTTCACTGTGGACGAGAAGACAGAACGAGTAGGCAGCGTGTTGCGGCCGGCTGGGCTGGTGCGCGGATTCGCCCGGCTGGTGGTAATTCTGGGCCACGGCTCGACAAGCCTCAACAATCCCCACGAGTCGGCTCACGACTGCGGGGCGTGTGGAGGCCGCCGTGGCGGCCCTAACGCGCGACTTTTTGCCGCCATGGCCAACCGGCCGGAAGTGCGCGAGCGCTTGCGGGAGGAAGGCATTGAGATTCCTGCGGACACCTGGTTCATTGGCGGCTATCACGATAGTTGCAACGATGAGGTGGAACTGTTCGATCTGGATGCGGTGCCGGCCACCCACCAAACCGATCTGGAATCGCTTCGCAGTTCCCTGGATCAGGCGAGAGCGCAGAATGCACAGGAGCGCGCCCGGCGATTCGAATCGTGCGCCCGGGATGCGGATGCAGGCCAGGCCCTTCGCCACGTGGAGGAGCGCAGCGAACACCTGGCGCAGCCGCGCCCTGAGTATGGGCACTGCACGAATTCGGTTTGCATCGTGGGGCGGCGCAGCCTGACGCGGGGACTGTTTTTCGACCGGCGGGCTTTCCTTGTCTCCTACGACGCCGAGCAAGATGCCGGCGATCACAACCTGGAGGCGCTGCTGGCCGGGGTGGTTCCCGTCTGCGCGGGAATCAGCCTGGAATACTACTTCTCCTTCGTTGACAACGACCGGTACGGCTGCGGCACGAAACTGCCGCACAACGTCACCAGCCTGATAGGAGTGATGGATGGCCATGCCAGCGACCTGCGAACCGGATTGCCGTGGCAGATGGTTGAAATCCACGAGCCCGTCCGCGTTCTTTTTGTGATCGAAACTACACCGGACCGGCTCGCCAAGGTAATCGAGGCCAGCGCTTCCTGGAACCGGCTGGTCAAGAACCGATGGGTTCGGCTCGCAACCATTGACCCCGGATCGGGCCGCGTCCATGTGCTGAGGGACAGCGGCTGGGAAGAGTTCATTGAGCCCTTGGAGCGCCTGCCGGTGGTGCTCTCGTCTCATGAATGGTATGCCGGCAGGCTTCACCATCTTCCGCTGGCTTGGGTTCAGCCCTCCCAAATCGCGACAGGGGGCGCCGCCCAGTGAGTGTTGCGCAAGCCGCTTTGGTTTTTGTGGTCCTGGCGCCGGGTGTCGTCTTTGGCATATTGGCGTCCTTGTGGCTGCTTGGCTGGACGCCTACTGAGCGGGTTCTATCCTGGATCACTGGCTTAACGTTTTCCGCTTGTGCATTCGGGATTGCAGAGCTCGCCTGGAACGGCGCGGCAGGCGTGGTGGTCACCTTCGGCAACTGGTTCGCGGTGGAGAACTACCATTTTCCGCTGGTATTGATGGCCGATCGGCTTGCCTTGCCTTTTCTTGGACTGGCAGTCGTGTTATCGGCACTCATCGCGCAGTTCTCGGCAACTTACCTCCATCGCGAGTCCGGCTTTCTCCGATTTTTTCTTCTGCTGCACCTCTTTGACTTTGGCTCCTGCCTCGCGTTCGCCGCGGGCTCGTTCGACCTGCTGGCAGCGGGTTGGGAAATAGTTGGGATCACGTCGGTTTTGTTAATTGGATTCTTCCAACTCCGGCCGGCTCCGGTGGAAAACGGGCTTCGGGTGTTCGGGGTGTATCGCGCGTCTGACATTGGATTGCTCGTGGGTATCTTTGCCATGCACCATTGGGCCGGAACCGCCGCGTTTGTTGGCGGTTTTCCCCTGCTCACGGGCGCGCGGGCAACCATCGTCTGTCTTCTCCTGCTGCTGGCCGCGGCGGGAAAGGCCGCTCAGGTCCCTTTTTCCGGATGGCTTCCGCGCGCCATGGAGGGCCCTACTCCCTCGAGCGCAATCTTCTATGGAGCGATTTCGATTCATGCCGGCGCCTACCTTCTGCTGCGAGCACAACCGCTGCTCGCGCGATCAACGCTAGCTTCCGCCCTGGTGATCCTGATCGGCGCGGCTACCGCTCTCCACGGCACGATCGTCGGCCGCGCCAGCGCCGATGCCAAGACTTCCCTCGCCTATGCCACCTTAACCCAGGTGGGGCTCGTGTTTATCGAGATCGGGCTGGGATTTAGATGGATTGCGGTAGCACATGTCCTGGGACACGCCACACTTCGCACCCTGCAGTTTCTGCGCGCGCCCTCCATGCTTCACGACTATCACCAGATGCACTCCGCCATGGGAGGAGAAATCTCCTCGACCGGCAAGCAAATCGAGGAACTGCTGCCGGAGCGCTTCCAGTTGTGGCTGTATCGCTGGGCTTTCGACCGCGGCCACCTCGACACCATTCTGGACCGCTGGGTGATTGATCCTCTGCTTCAGGCGTCCGCATATCTTGGCAAGCTTGACCGCATCGGAACGCGCTGGACTATGATTCGGCCACGCAATGTGGCGTCGCTTCCCCTGCAGGGACCAGCGGAGCAGGGGGGCGACTAGGTCCATGCCTGAATGGATACTCCGTGCGCCATTTTTGACCGCCGTCTCCATTGCCGTTCCATGGATGGCCGCGGTTCTGGTGACAGCTTATCGGCGATACCCACGGATCGTCGGCTGCATTGCAGCACTGGTGTCGGTGGCTGCGAGCGCGGCGCTCCTATGGCGAGCGCCGAGCGGCGATTCCCTGTACCAGGCATTAATGCTGTTGTTCTCCTGCCTGACCCTGGGCGCGATTCTGTTGCTTCCGCGCCGTGATTGCACCACAGGGACAATCGGTGGAATCCTTTTTCTACTAGGGTCCACACTGCTGGCTTACTCGGCTGAGAATTTGCTGGTTCTGCTCGCAGCTTGGATCCTGTCCATCATGCCATGGTTGTTGGAGGGGTGGTTCCGTACCCGCACCTGGCGTCCGCTCGCCGGCCTTGTGCTCTCGAGTGCCGCCCTTGCGCTGGCCGTTAGGCTGATCTCGGCTAGAACTGGCGTCCTTTCGATCCATAGCCTCAAGGGCCAAAGCCCGGGCGGGATGGCAGTGTTCGGGTTTCTGATAATCGCGGTGATCTTGCGCAAGGGAATTTTCCCCGCTCACGCCTGGGTGGCAGACGCGGCGGAGGGTGGTCCGGCGATCCCCACCGCGCTTCTGCTTAACGGTCATTTCGGAGCCTTGCTGGTCGCCAAATTGATCGTGCCGCTGTTTCCCCACACCGACAATCTGTTCCCGGTGCTTTCTTACTTAGCCATTATCACCGCCCTTTATGTCGCGATCCGGGCACTGGCCGAGAATTCGGCCCGCCGTCTGCTCGCCTTTCTGGCTCTCAGCCAGTCCGCGTGTATCTTGACCGGCCTGGAGAGCCAGACTGCGGAAGGAGTTGCCGGGGCGCTGGTGCATTGGTTCGTGGTTACCGTCTCCACGGTGGCGCTTTTCGGAATCCTGCGGCTGCTAGAGGTCCGCTTTGGTGAAAATCTGACCGCGAGCAGGCATCTCGGCTTGGCCGCCCACGCGCCGCGCCTGGCGGTGTCGTTTGCGATCTTCGGGCTGGCATTGGTTGGTTTGCCGGGCACCCTGGGCTTCTGTTCGCAAGACTTGCTGGTACACGGGACGCTCATGTCGCACCCGCTCACCGGACTGCTCCTGCCCATCGCCACAGCGATGAACGCCGTAAGCTTCTTTCGTTTGTTCACTCGCTTATTTCTAGGTAAACGTCGCACCGGGTTTACCGTGATGGCAGACGCATTACCGCGCGAGCGTTGGATCCTTGCGGCCGGTGTGCTATTCGTCGTCTTGGGAGGGCTGTTCCCGGGGGTGATTGTCCTTCAGCGCTCGGCAGAGGCTGATATTGTCGAGCATGCGGTCCACACACCGATAGTCGAAAACGGCCATGCCCTTTCGGTGCCACCACAGTGACTGCCGACGTTATCTCCGTGGACAGGAAAGGCTAAGTCCACTTCCTTTCGCCTTCGACAATAGTGATGTAGCGGTCAACCGGAAGATGGGTAAAGCGCTGGATGGCGGTACTGGGCTGCGGCCAGGCGATTTCCAGCAGGTCTATAGCCGCGTGGTCGCCCAGTCCGAGCAGGACACGGGGATCGTGGGAAGAGAGATAACTCCCGCCCGCCACTTTCATGGTGCTCCGCTTGAGATTGCCGGCCTGGCAGGTGATGCGGGCGCCGACCGCGTCGCGATTTGCTTTCTTCCCTACCAGGCGCAGCCCCAGCCAGTGGTTGCGGCCGCCCAGGTTGTTGCGCAGCAGCACAGGAGCGGCATCATTGACCGCAATGAGGACATCGAGCGCGCCGTTGTTATCGAAGTCGCCGACAGCCAGGCCCCGCGAGGAGAGCGGCCTGGCAAAAAATGGCCCGCTGGCAGAGCTCACGTTCTGCAAGCCTTTGCCGGTGTTGTGGAAGAGCAAGCAGGGCTCGCGATAGGTGACACCCGGGTGCAGCGATTCCACCAGGTCATCGGGGTTGCCGTTGGCGAGGAACAAGTCGAGGTTGCCGTCATTATCGTAATCAAGAAATTTCAGCCCCCAACCGCTCATCAAGCGGGTGGCGCGGGCAATGCCGGTCTGCATGGCGATGTCGTTAAAGGTTTCATCGTGATTGTTGCGATAGAGGGAGTACATTTCGTTGTCAATATTGGCGACGAACAGGTCCATCCAGCCGTCCTGATCGAAATCGGCGGCGTCCACGCCCATGCCGGACCGGGGGCGGCCGTCGGCGCTGTAGGCGACGCCCGCCTGCTCGCCGATTTCCTCGAACTTGCC
>JBLMXE010000246.1:0-3486 GCA_050257615.1 Chlamydiota bacterium
CGCTCGGGGACGAACTCCAGCCGCTCCGCCAGCATTTACTTATTATCACCGCAGATAGCTCTTAACCACAGAGGACACAGAGCACACAGAGGAAAATTATTAGTCTTTGCGGGAGCAGTGACTTCTTGGGTCCTGCGCTTCCAAGGAACATTGGTCGTCTGAATTCACAAACAAGAAATCCTCTGTGCTCTCTGTGTCCTCTGTGGTTAGAGTGGGGCTATCTGAAGCTGGCGCTGCGGTATTTCTGCCGGAAGTCTTCCCCTTCCAGCTTCACGATCCGGCACATCTCATGCAGCCGGGAGCGCATGCGCTCGCCGATGCGGTCGCCCAGCGTTTCCACCCGGGCCGAGCCGCGCGGGCCGGCCAGCACGCCCGCCGGTTTGTCATCGAAATTGGTGGTAATGATGGTGGTCTTGTTGTTGTTGTAGCGCGTGTTCAGAATCAGGCTCACCGTGTCCCACACCCATTCCGTGGGCTTGACCGCGCCCAGTTCGTCCAGCACCAGCACCTCGCTCTCGAATACCGGCCGCAGTACCTCCAGTTCCGTTGCCTGCACCGTGCTGTTATAGGAGTTCTGAATTTCCTTCAGCAGCTCGCGGTAGTCGTAAAACAGACACGCACTGCCCTTGCTCAGGATCAGTTCCTTGATGATGCCTACTGCCAGGTGCGTCTTGCCCACCCCGATGGGCCCGATCAGCAGCAGCCCGGTGCTGTCCACCGGGTATTCTTCCACGAACTTGTAGGCCGCCATCCGCGCCGGCAGCAGAGACTTGTGCGGCCCGTCAAACTCGAAATTGGAAAGCTCGCAATGTTCGTAGCGCTTGGGGATACGGGCCTGCGCCAGCAGCCGCTCGTTGCGCGCCCGCAGCGTACAATCGCAGCGCGTCACCCGCCGCTCTTTACCCGATTCGATGCTTTTCCACCCCGTGCCTTCGCAGACCGGGCAAACGTCCAAGGAAGCCTTCATAGAGCCTGCTTCGACTGTGCCTCAGCACTGGCTCGTACGCAAGGTCTTCCGGCAAACTTTCTGTGTACAAGTTGTGGACTTGTGGGACCTCTTGTGGAAAGACCGGCTGCTCAACCGCCACCTCCAACCTCTTTTCCCCGTGGCGAAATCAATTTCCGGCGGCCGCCGGCGGTGCACCCGGTTCCACCAGCGCCCTCACTCCGAACTCGTGAACCAGCCGCCCTCCATTGTGCGCGGTGTTTACCAGCAGCATCATGCCCGCTCCATAAAGCACCAGAAAAATCAGGGGCAGGGCGGGGCGCGCCAGCCAGCCTGAACTCCGCCGCAACAGCCGGGGCAGGAGGAGGATGGCGGCAAAAATCACTGTCAGCATCGAGAACGCCATCCGCGTCTTTTCCGCCAGCTGCTCATGATGTTCCAGCACGGCGTTGATCTCGGGCGTGCGCTCCGCGAGTTTGCCCGCCGCTTCCCCCGTCTCCAGCGCAACGAATACGGCGCCCGTGCCCAGCGCCATCAGGATCAAGGCGGAAACCAGATACATTTCGCCTTTATCGCGCCGCTGCAGCGCCCCTATCAAGATGAACAGTGGCGTCACCAGCAGTAGGGCGATGGGAAAGTGCACAATCAGCGGGTGCAGCGCGTCCCAGGCGGGAATAGGTGGAAACTGAATCATGGTTGTCTCCTCAAATCGTGAATTGAACGCCGCCCGTTGCCCGTGCGGACGGCGCTCCTCGCTATGGCTCAGCTCACCTTCTCGTACTTATGTTTCGGGCTGAAGCAAGACGGGCACTTGGAGAAGTCCATCTTCACCGTGGTGTAACCACACACGGTGCACACGTAGTACTCCTGCCCTGCGCCCTTCATCTGCGGCAGATTGTTCAGCGCCTCGGTGTAGAGCTTGGCGTGCTCGGCCTCGGCGGTCTTGGCGTAGTTGAAGGTCTCAATTGCCGCCTTATTGCGCTCGGCGCGCGCCACTTTCAGAAATGCGGGATACATCACGTCGCGCTCGTAGCTTTCGCCCTTGATGGCGGCCTGCAGGTTCTCCTGGGTGGACTTCACGTCCGGGGTCTCGATCTTGGCCTCCGGCGTGCCGCCCATCTTCTTGATTACCTCGGCGTGATTGCGAGCGTGGATTTCCTCTGCCTTGGCGGCCGCGCGGAACAGGCTGGCTGCCTTGCCATATCCTTCCTTGTCCGCCTGCTGGGCGAAGGCGAGGTAACGGGCATGGGCATTGCTTTCCCCGTTATAGGCTGCCTGAAGATTTTCCAGGGTGGTGCCGGCTTTGATGGGGGTATCAGCTGCGAGCGCGGTCGAGACGGCCAGCGCCAGGGCCATAATTGCCAACAGGAATTTTGTCATTTTCTCGCTCCTCATTCAGGGTTGACGAAACCGGCTGACGAACTTGCTCGCGTTTCGTATGAGATTCTTCGCCCCAAAATGAACCACCACACGCTGCGGCATGGTGTTTCAGAACCCATCAGCTTCACCATGTCTTATCTCAAGTTTCAAGACTCTGAGGGTTGGCTGCTGTGATTGACATCACGTTTGGGCGTGAGGCGCACGATTTCTATCCCTTTCCACCGTGCGGCAGGTCGAGACGGCGCAGCAGCTGTGGCGGGGCATTCACCACCGATTTGGGTTAAGCTATGGCCCGGAATTCAGGAGGCAAAAGATGGCTCCCAGGATGGCCCAGGCGCTGGATGCCGCCCAGGAACTGAAAATCACGGTAACGGGGCGAAAGTCAGGCAAGAACATCTCCCTGCCCGTATGGTTCGTGCACCAGCGGGACCGGATCTATCTGCTGCCGGTGCGCGGCTCCGACACGCAGTGGTACCGCAACGTGCTGCAGACGCCGGTGATGACCATCGCGGTCAGGGGTACGAGCGCGGGCGTGAAGGCCAAGCCCATCGCCGATGCGAAGCGTGTGAGCGACATCGCCGGCCAGTTCCGCAAGAAGTACGGCGCGGGAGAGGTAAAGAAGTACTACTCCAAGTTCGACGTCGCCCTGGAAATCGAGCTGCCGCGGGAAAAGGCTGCGTGAGCGCCGTTCATTAAAGGGTGCCTCGCGGGCAAGGGCGCCCGCGCCACAAAGTCGAACAGGTGCCAGCGGAAAGCCCGGCGCTACTTTTCTTCCCCGCCGTGGAGCTGCTGCGAGAGGTAGTTCTCGATGCCCATCTCGTCAATGGCGTGAAGCTGACCTTCCAGCCAGTCAATGTGGTGCTCTTCGTCGGTAAGGATTTTGCTGAGCAGGTCGCGGGAGCCGTTGTCGCCGGCGGCCACGCACAGCTTGATGCCCTCGTTCAGGCGCTTGACCGCGTCGTATTCCAATTGCAGATCGTTCTGCAGCTGCTGCTTGACGTTCTGGCCGATGTTGATCTTGAAGTAATCGCTCATGTTGGGGGTGCCGTCGAGCAGCAGGATGCGCTCAATCAGCACCTCGGCGTGGCCCATCTCCTCGATGGATTCTTTCTTGGCCAGGCCGGCCAGCTTGTAGTAGCCCCAGTTCTCGCACATTTCCG
>JBLMXE010000247.1:0-8285 GCA_050257615.1 Chlamydiota bacterium
AACTGGTTTTCACTGTTCACCCCCGCACACCGCTGTTCGGAAATGGACACCTTCCCGGCCGCCTCGACGCAAATTCCTTCTCAAAATCAATGACTTAAAGCCATAATTGTTGGCAAGCCGCGTGCCTTGAAGGTGAGTAATGGATATCGCCCGACCAGCAACGGTAGCTCGCCAAAAGAAGCGGCGGCGCATTATCTACGGGGCCCTGGGCGTGGTTTTGGTGGCCCTGGTCACAATGGGACTTTCGCGCCTCAAGCCGGCAGCGCCCGGCGTGGACCGCTCCACGGTGTGGATTGACACGGTCAAGCGCGGTCCCATGCTGCGCCAGGTGCGCGGCCTGGGTACACTCACCCCGGTGGACATCCAGTGGATTCCGGCGGACACAGACGGCCGGGTGGAGAAAATTGCGGTTTTACCGGGAACCGCAGTGCTGCCCAATACCGTATTACTTACGTTGGCCAATCCCCAATTACGGCAGGAAGCCCTGGACGCCACGTTAAAACTGAAAGCCGCCCAAGCCGACTATAAGAACCTGGAAGCACAGCTGGAGAGCCAGGTGTTGACTCAGAAATCGCTGGTTGCCCAGGTGGGCGCGGAATACAACGAGGCGCGCATGCAGGCGGAAACCGACCAGCAGCTCAACAAGCTGGGAGTCATTTCCGATCTGAACCGCAAAATTGCCGACGGCAAGGCGCAGCAGTTGCAGACGCGCGACCAGATCGAGCAGGAGCGCCTGGCCAACAGCACCAGGGTGCTGCAGGCGCAGTTGCTGGCCAAGCAGGCGGAAATCGAGCAGGACCGGGCGCTGGCCGAGCTGAAACAGACCCAGGTGCAGAACCTGGTGGTGCGCGCAGGAATCAAGGGAGTTCTGCAGGAGCAGCCGCTGAAAGTAGGGCAGTGGGTTACGCCCGGAACGACACTGGCCAAGGTGGTGCAGCCCGACCATCTGAAGGCAGAGCTGAAGATTCCGGAGACCCAGGCCAAAGACATCCAACTGAACCAGCCGGCTTCGATTGATACGCACAACGGCATCATCGCCGGCCATGTGATGCGCATTGATCCCGCGGTCTACAACGGCACCGTGACCGTGGACGTAGCCCTGGACGATGCACTGCCTTCGGGCGCGCGGCCCGATTTGAGCGTGGACGGCACCATTGATCTGGAACGGCTGAGCAATGTTCTGTATGTAGGACGTCCGGCCTTCGGCCAGGAAAACAGCACGGTGGGAATGTTTGTGCTGCAGCCCGACGGCAAGACGGCCGTACGCGAACAAGTGAAATTGGGACGCAGCTCGGTGAACACGGTGGAGATCCTGGGTGGTCTGAGAGACGGCGACCAGGTCATTCTCTCCGACATGTCACGCTGGGACAATTTTGACCGCATCCGCCTGGAATAGCGAGGAAAAGCGCATGAATGCAACCGCACCCACCCCCGGACAGCAACTGATCCGCATGGACACCATCAACAAGGTCTTCTATACCGACGAGGTGGAGACGCACGCGCTCTCCGGCATCCAGCTGGAGGTGCGCAAAGGCGAGTACGTGGCCATTGCCGGCCCCTCGGGCTCAGGTAAATCCACGCTGCTTTCCATCATCGGGCTGCTGGATTCGCCGTCGGAGGGCGAATACTGGCTGAACGGAAGCCAGGTGGCCAATCTCAACATCAACGAGCGCTCGCGTATCCGCAACCGCGAGATCGGTTTCATCTTTCAGAACTTCAACCTGATCGGCGACCTCACTGTCTACGAGAACGTGGAGTTGCCGCTCACCTACCGGGGCATGTCGGGAGCGGAGCGCAAGAAGCGCGTGCTGGAGGCGCTGGAGCGGGTGGGCATGAGCCACCGCCTGAAGCACTATCCCTCGCAGCTCTCGGGCGGCCAGCAGCAGCGCGTGGCGGTGGCGCGCGCGCTGGGCGGCAGCCCCTCCATCATGCTGGCGGACGAACCCACCGGCAACCTGGACTCGCGCAACGCGGAAAACATCATGGAGCTGTTGCGCGAGTTGCACCGCGAAGGTTCCACCATCTGCATGGTGACGCACGACCCGCGCTTCGCCCGCCACGCCGAGCGCACCATCCACCTGTTTGACGGGCGCGTGGTGGAGGAAACCGTCGAAGTGAATTAGGGCTCCGCTGTCCGACTGGCAATTTCGTCCTGCTACGCCAGCACCGGAGCCCGTTTTTTCTCTCAAGGGACCTTGCGGGAGAGGGCGAGACGCCCTCGCGACAGCCGGCGAGAGATGCCGGCGAGGGGAAGAGATGGATACTCTGCTGCAGGACATGCGTTATGCGGTACGCACTTTGAGGAAAAGCCCGGGCTTTGCTGCGGTGGCGGTGATCACGCTGGCGCTGGGCATCGGAGCCAATACCGCAATGTTCAGTATTGTGAACGCGGTGCTGCTGCGGCCCGTTCCCTATCCCGAGCCACAGCGTCTGCTGAAGCTCTACAGCAGCACGGCGCAGTTCCACAAGGCCTCGGTTTCCTACCCTAACTTTCTCGACTGGCAGCGGCGCAGCCGTTCCTTCGATCTGATGGCCGCCTACCGCACCGACAGCTTCAATCTGACCGGGCAGGCGAATCCTGAACGCGTGCGCGGGGAGATGGCTTCCTCCTCAATCTTTGGTGTGCTCGGCATCAGGCCGATCATCGGCCGCACCTTCACGGACGACGAAGATCGCCGCGGCGCGGCGCCGGTGGTGGTGCTTACTTCCAGCCTGTGGAAATCGCGCTTCGGGGGCGACCCCAAAGTTTTGGGCCGCAGCATCACCCTCAACGAGAGGTTGTACACCGTGATTGGCGTGGTGCCCAGCGATGACGTGGCGCTGCAGCGCATTTCCATTCTTATTCCCATCGGGCAATGGAGCGAGCCCTTATTCTGGGACCGCGGTACGGGCATGGGCATGCGCGTGCTCGGACGGCTCAAGGTGGGAGTTACGCGGCAGCAGGCGCAGTCGGAACTGGACAGCATTGCCGCCGGCTTGGCCCGTGAATTTCCTAAAGAAGATAAGGATCAGGGAATTTTCCCGCTCCCGTTGCGCGAAGATCTCGTTGGTGACGTGCGTACGCCCCTGCTGGTGCTGCTGGCGGCGGTGGGATTCGTGCTGCTGATCGCCTGCGCCAATGTGGCCAACCTGCTGCTGGCGCGTTCCAGCGCCCGCCGGCGGGAGTTTGCGGTTCGTGGAGCCCTGGGGGCCAAACCCGCACGGATCGCCCGTCAATTGCTGACGGAGGGTTTGCTGCTGGCCATCGCCGGGGGAGCGCTGGGGTTGGCGGTTTCCGTTTCATTGAACCGGTTGTTTACCGCCCGGCTGGCCAACATTCTGCCCCGCGCCGACCAGATCCATCTCGATCTCCGTGTGCTGGCATTTACGGCGCTGGTCTCCATCCTCGCCAGCCTGATGTTTGGGATCACGCCGGCGCTGCAGAGCGCGCGCGCTGACATTAATGAAACTCTGAAGGAAGCCGGGCGCGGGGCCACCAGCCGCCACGGTCTGCAGCGCTCCCTGGTGGTGGTGGAAGTGGCCCTGGGGCTGGTACTGACTGTTTCCGCCGGGCTGATGATGCGCACCATGTCGCGATTGTGGAGCGTGGACCCCGGCTTTGATCCTCACAACGTGCTCGGGTTTGGCCTGGCCGGTTCGCCGGCCGTGCACGGCACGCCGGCTGCGGTACGCAACGGGGTTGCCGAAACCACTCGCCAGCTGCGTTCGGTTCCCGGAATCTCTGGGGCAAGCGTCGTCTTGGGGAGCATCCCCATGAGCGGCGACTCCGAGTTGCCCTATTGGGTGGAAGGTCGTCCCAAGCCCGCTGAACAAAGCCAGATGAGCGAGGCGCTGTTCTACATTGTCGAAGCAGAATATTTCCCCATCATGCGGATTCCGCTGCTCCGCGGCCGCCTGCTGAATGCACAGGACAACGAGAACACTCCCTGCGCGATTGATATTGACGAGGAGTTTGCGCGCAAGACGTTTGCCGGCCAGGATCCCCTGGGCCAGCATGTCAACTTCGATCTGCTGCCCATGAAGTGCGAGATCGTCGGCATTGTTGGCCATGTCAAGCAGTGGGGGCTGGACGCCGACGCCACTTCCAAGGTGCGCTCGCAGATGTACATCTCCTTCCGCCAACTTCCCGACAGCTTGATGGACCTGGCCTCTACCGGGGCCTTCTATGTCGTGCGCACCCAAGGTGAGCCCTATTCCGCCGTGCCCGCCCTCAAGCGAGCGATCGCCGGCATTAACGGAAAGATGGTGATGTACGACCAGGAAAGCATGCAGGACGTGATCAACGACTCGCTGGCGGCACGGCGCTTTACCCGATTGCTGCTGGGCGTGTTTGCCGCCCTGGCTCTGGCGTTGGCCGCGGTTGGAATCTACGGGGTCATTTCGTACTCGGTGACCCAGAATACGCACGAAATCGGGTTGCGCATGGCCTTGGGAGCCAGCCGCTGGAAGGTGCTGGGCATGGTTCTGAGCAGCGCCATGCGGTTGGCGCTGATCGGGATCGCGGTGGGTGGAGTCACCGCATTTGTGGCAACGCGAGCGCTGAAGGGCATGCTGTTCGAAGTGAGCGCTGCCGATCCGCTCACCTTCGTTGCCGTGGCGCTGGTGCTGGGGCTGGTTACGCTCATAGGCAGCTATATTCCAGCCTGGCGCGCCGCCAAGGTGGATCCCATGGAGGCGCTGAGGTACGAGTAACCGGTTCCCACGCTTTGCAAAAAGGGCAAAAAAGGTGGGTACCCCAAGTCGAGGAAGGATGGAAACGCTGCTGCAGGACATTCGCTACGGGCTGCGCATGCTGCGCAAGGCGCCGGGCTTCACCGCGGTGGCGGTGATCACGCTGGCGCTGGGCATCGGCGCCAACACTGTGACCTTCAGTTCGGTCAATGCCATGTTGCTGCGGCCGTTTATTTTTCCTCAGCTCGATCGCGTGGTGGCCATCTGGGAGACCGCCCCTAAGCAAAACGTGCATCGGGCGAGCGCCGCCGCGGGAAATTTTCGCGACTGGCAGCAGCAGAACCACAGCTTCGAGTACCTGGCAGCCAGCCACGGCTGGAACGCCAACATGACCGGCGCTGGTACCCCGGATCGGGTGGAAGGCTACCAGGTCACGGCGGATTTCTTTCGCCTGTTAGGTGTGCCAGCCGAATACGGACGCGCTCTGACGGCCGGCGACTTCGGCAGCAGCCGTATTCCCGCGGTGGTGCTCAGCCATGCCTTTTGGGAGCAACGCCTGGGCGCCAATCCGAGAGTGGTGGGCAAGACGCTGGAGTTCAATGGCGAAGCGCGCACGGTGGTTGGCATCATGCCCCAGGATTTCGATTTCCCCCCGGGCGCGCAGGCCTGGGCCCCCTTGATCCTGAGCGGAGCGGCGGCGGCCGATCGCAACAATCATTACTTAAAGGTGATTGGGCGGCTCAAGGCGGGTGCGTCGCAAAAGCAGGCGCAAGCCGATCTGGCGACCATCGCAGCGCGTGAAGGCAAGGAGTTCCCCCAAAGCAATGCAGGGCACAGTGTGCGCCTGCTTACGGTGGTGGAAGATTTGACGGAAGGCTCGCGTCAATTTCTGTCGGTGCTGCTGGGAGCGGCGATGTTTGTGCTGCTGCTGGCCTGCGCCAACGTTGCCAACCTGCAGCTGGCGCGGGCTACAGGCCGGGCTAAGGAAGTTGCCTTGCGCAGCGCGCTGGGCGCCGGCCGCGGCCGCATTGTGCAGCAGTTGCTGGCTGAGAGCCTGGTGCTGGCCGCGCTGGGCGCGGCGGCCGGCTTGCTGATCGCCAGTTGGTGGCTGCCCCTGCTGATGCGTACCGTGCCTCCTTTCATCGTGGAGCATGTGCCGGGTCTCAAGCACATGCAGTTGGACTACCGGGTTCTAGAGTTCACCTTGACTCTGGGAGCGCTGGCGGGCGTGCTCACCGGACTGGTACCCGCGCTGCATGTGTCGCGGCCCGATCTGAATGAGGCGCTAAAGGAAGGCGTACGCGGGGGAAGCGCGGCGCCTGGCCGGCACCGTCTGCGCGCGCTGCTGGTCATTTCAGAAGTGGCGATGGCCATCGTTCTGCTGGTGGGCGCCGGCCTGATGGTGAAAGGATTTCGCGCCATCATGGAGCGCGACCAGGGATTCGATCGCGAGTCGGTTCTGACCTTCCACATCACGCTGCCGCCGGCGAAGTATGGCAGCGCGGCGCAGATGAGGGATTTCTACCAGCAACTGACAGGACGCCTGCAGACCCTGCCGGGGGTGAAATCGGCGACGGTGGCCAACAGCCTGCCGGCGGACTGGAGCTGGGACAGCGTGCGGGTCACGGTGGAAGGCCAGGCGCCACTGGCGCCGGGGGAAATGCGGCTGGCGATCTCCGAGCTGGTCAGCCCCGACTTCTTTCGCACGCTGCGCATTCCGCTGCGCCAGGGGCGTCTGTTCACTTTCCAGGACGGAGCCGATGCGCCGGCGGTGGCTGTCGTGAGCGAAAGCATGGCGCGCCGATACTGGCCCCGGCAAAACCCACTGGGCAAGCGCGTGCGCCTCGGCGACGATCGCAAGGCCCCGTGGCGCACGGTCGTTGGGATTGCGGGCGACGTGGTGCGGGCGCCGCTGGATCTACAGCCTGATCCGACGGTTTATGTGCCTTTTGCGCAAGTGCCGCAGGGGTCTATGGCGGTGGCCCTTCGGGCGACGGGAGATCCCATTGGGCTGGCGGCGGCCGCCCGGGCACAAGTGCAGGCTCTGGACCGCAATCAGCCGATTTATGACCTGCGCACGCTGGAGCAGAAAGTCTCCGACAACATGAGCGGGGTGGAATCGTCGGCCCGCCTGATGACCATGTTCGGCATCATTGCCCTGGCGCTGGCAGCAGCTGGAATCTATGCCGTCATGGCGTATCTGGTGGCACAGCGCACGCACGACATCGGAGTACGCATGGCACTGGGAGCGACCCCAAGGCATGTTCTGCGCCTCATGGTGCGCCACGCCATGATCCTGGCGGCGGTGGGACTGGCGATCGGGCTCCCGGTGGCGCTGGCGATCGCGCGCCTGCTCTCCAGCTTTCTGTTTGGAGTTGTGAGCCTGGATGTGGCGGTCTTTATGGTTTGCACCGTAGTGCTGGCGCTGGTCGCGGCGCTGGCGGGTTATCTGCCGGCGCGGCGTGCGGCTAGGGTGGATCCCATGGTGGCGCTGCGCTACGAGTAACTGGTTCCCACTCTTTGCACAAACCGCAAATGGTTGGGTACCCGTCCACGATTGAGAAGGATATGGAAACTTTGCTGCAGGACCTTCGCTACGGGTTGCGCATGCTGCGCAAATCGCCGGGCTTTACCGCCGTGGCGGTGATCACGCTGGCCCTGGGGATCGGCGCGACCACGGCCATCTTCAGCGTGGTGTATGGTGTCCTGCTGCGTGCGTTGCCCTACGACCATCCGGAACGGATTGTCCAACTGCATGAAGTGAACGCGCAGGGCGGGCAGATGCATTTCGCTGACCCGAATTTTGAGGACATCCGGTCTCAGTCGCGGTCGCTGCAAGGGCTGGCGGAATACAGCGCCTGGCCCCAGTCGGTATCCGGGGGCACGGAGCCCACCCGCACCATGGTGGCCACGGTTTCCCGCGACTTCTTTCCTGTCCTGCGCGTCCAGCCCATCCTGGGTCGCGGTTTTGCCGCCGATGATCAGCGCTTGGGCGCCGCCCCCGTCGCCCTCGTCGGTTATGGGTACTGGAGAGAGTTTCTTGCCGGCACGAGCGATCTGGCGGCGAAGAAACTGACCATCGATAACCGCTCCTTTTCCGTTGTCGGCGTACTGCCGCCGCAATTCGGCTTTCCTGCGCAGGCGGAAATCTGGACTCCACGCGAGCTTCTTGAACGCCTGCCCAGCCGCAGCGCCCACAACTGGCAGGTAATTGGCCGCTTGCGCGATGGCGTTTCCGTTTCGCAAGCGCGCGCCGAGCTGCTGACGGTCGCCACGCGACTGAAGCGGCAATACGGTCAGGACACGATGATGGTCAGCGTGGCCATCGCTCCGCTACGCAACGCCATGACCAGCCAGGTGCGGCCGGCGCTGTGGATTCTGCTGGGAGCGGTGGGATTTCTGCTGCTAATTGCCTGCGCCAACGTCGCCAACTTGCTGCTGGTGCAATCGGCGGCGCGGCAGAGGGAAATCGCGGTTCGCTTTGCTCTGGGCGCCACCCGCAGCCGCATGGTGTGCCAGTTGCTCGCTGAGGCGCTGCTGCTCGCGCTGGCGGGCGGCGCTCTCGGAGTGCTGGCCGCGTTCTGGGGACTGCGGGCGCTGCTGGCGCTGTCGCC
>JBLMXE010000248.1:0-8751 GCA_050257615.1 Chlamydiota bacterium
CTGCGACCTGCTCTCCATCTCCGGCCACAAGATGCATGCCCCCCAGGGTGTCGGCGCGTTGTATGTGCGCAAGGGAACGCATTTGCAGCCGCTCTTCTATGGCGGCAGCCACGAGCGTTCTCGCCGCGCGGGCACAGAGAATGTGCCTGCCATTGTCGCCTTGGGCAAGGCCGCGGAGACCGCTCTGCGTGGCTTGACTGATGGCAGCGTGCAGCAACTGGCGGCGCTGCGCGATCGCCTGCAGGCCGGCGTGCTGGCGGCGATTAATGCGGTGGCGGTAAACGGTGGGGAAGCGCCACGTGTCCCCAATACGGCGAATATCTATTTCGATTACATTGAAGGCGAGGCCCTGGTGATTGCTCTGGACCTGAAGGGCCTGGCGGTTTCCACCGGGGCGGCCTGTTCTTCCGGCGCGATTGAGCCGTCGCACGTGCTCACCGCCATGGGTCTGCCTCCCGAGCGCGCCCGCGCCAGCATTCGCTTCAGCTTGGGCAAGCAGAACACGGCCGAAGAGGTGGATTTGGCGCTGGCTCTGATTCCGCAGGCGGTGGCCCGGCTGCGCGAGCTCTCGCCTGTTGCTGCGACTGAAAGATAGCATGCAGCAATCAGCCGTCAGCACTCAGCCCCAGAATGTTGTTGCCATGGGAGACCCGGCCAAACGTAGCTGGCTGATTGCTGATTGCTATTTTCGAGTTGCAACGAAATGCTGAAACACTAGAGAATTGTGCTATGCCGCCAACCACCATCGCCGTCGCCATGTCGGGCGGTGTGGATTCCTCCACCGTCGCGGCCATGCTGCGCGCTGACGGCTACAACCTGGTCGGCCTGACCATGCAGTTGTGGAACCAGCGCCGCCTGGCCGGACGCGAGGGCATGCCCGAGGCGGTGCAGGGCCGCTGCTGCTCCCTGGACGACGTTTACGACGCCCGCCGCGTCGCCGAAACCATCGGCATCCCTTATTACGTCGTCAATCACGAGCAGCGTTTCGAGCAGGAGGTGGTGCGGCCCTTCGTCTCCGAGTACCTGAGCGGGCGCACGCCCATCCCCTGCAGCCTGTGCAACAATTACTTGAAGTTTGACCAGTTGCTGATTACAGCGCGGCAGATTGGCGCCGAGCGACTGGCTACCGGCCACTACGCCTGCATCGAGTTCGATAGCGCTGGCGGCCGCTGGTTGCTCAAGCGCGCCGTGGACTTCTCCCGCGACCAGACCTACTTCCTCTTCGGCCTGACCCAGGAGCAACTCAGCCGCACCCTGTTTCCTTTGGGCGGACTGCTGAAATCGGAGGTGCGCGAGATTGCGCGCCGTCACGGCCTGGCGCTCGCCGACAAGCCCGACTCGCAGGAAATTTGCTTTGTGCCCGGCGGCGACTACAAGAAGTTTTTGGACGCTTACCTCTCAGAACAGGGCGAGTCGTTGCCCGATACTGCAGGCGAACTGGTTAGCAGCAGCGGGGAAGTGCTGGGCGCGCATTCCGGCATCCACAATTTCACCGTGGGCCAGCGCAAGGGCCTGGGCGTGGCCACTGGCTCACCCTTGTATGTGCTCCAGATCAACGGCGAGCACCGCCAGGTGATGGTGGGAGAGGGCGAACAGCTCTATTCTTGCAGCTTACAGGCGAAGCGGGTCAATTGGATTGCCCTGGAGCGCCCGGATTCCGCAATGCGTCTAGGCGTGAAGATCCGCCACCGCCATGAGCCGGCGCCAGCTACGGTTGAGGCTGTCGGTGCGAATGAAGCCGTGGTTACCTTCGATCAGCCGCAGCGCGCCATCACTCCCGGCCAGGCGGCCGTCTTCTATGATGGCGATGTTGTGGTGGGCGGCGGCTGGATTGCATGAAGCCGACTGGCTGGCTTTCTAGCTAACTCATCCTATGTGCTTCAGAGCCAGGCAGCTAGCGAGCTAGTCAGCCAGTCAGCTATTAAATAAACATCTCATCCTGGGGCACGCCGGTGCCGTCGCCGGCATGGCGGCGCCTGTTCCTCGCCCGAAACAGCGCCCCCAGTCCCACGGAAACGCCCTGCATGATGCCGGTCAACTGCCGCACCGGCGAGACCACGGTATGCTGCAGGGTTTCGGTGGTGTCCTCCACTCGGTCCAGCGTGCGTGTGACCAGTTCGTCGGCCCGGATCACCTGCAGCCGCGTGCGGTCAATGATGTCGTTGACCGTGTGGTCCATTCGCTCCACCTGGCCTCGCACCAGCGCGCTGGTAGTGTGCACGTTGCTGACTATCTCTTCCAGCTTGGGAGCCGAAGTGGTGATCAGCGACTGCGCGGCTTCAACCGCCGGCAGCGCCCGGGTGCGCATTTCCGTGGTCAGCGCATCCACCTTGCCACTGGTCTTGCGCAGGGAAAGAAAGATTCCCAGCAGCACCAGCGCCTGTAGCGCAATCGCCACCGCCGTTAAAGCGATAAAAACGTTGAGGTGTTCCATACAAATCCGTTGTGCGCGGCCGAGGCTTAACTCTTGGGGGTGGTGCCTTCGGTAGTGGCCTCGCGATACGCCTGCCGCCCCGCTTCAAAAGCCGAGCGGAACTGCTCTTTCTGCTGGCCCACCACGTCCTTGCCGCGCTCCACCCAGTCGCCGGCCTGTTCCCGCACCTGCCGGGCGCGCGTCTTCACAAACTCGCGGCCTTCCTCTGCCCTATCCAGAATAGCTTCGCGCGTCTCCGCGCCTGAGCGCGGCGCGTATAGCACTCCCACCAGAGCTCCAATCCCCAATCCCGCCAGGAACCACATGAATCCACTGCCGCTATCGTCTGCCATAAAAGAACCTCCTGAATCTTCGAGAATCGCCCGTCACGGAACTCCGGTCAGTCAATCCGGATGGTAGCACCCGCTAGGCCGTCAATACAAACCCTTGCAGGCGAAAACATTACCTCAGTGCAGCCCGTTAGCCCCGTTATCGTAGTCTAAATAAACCATGTAATGTTAAATATTTACCACGAGTAGTTACTGTTATTCATTAAGGTTTCTGCGTGGGCCGCAGAAACACCTCGCTGGCAAATGCTCGGGGCGCTTGCGTCACCATCATGCCCACCACGTGCGCCACATCCTCCGGTTGCAACATTTTGCTGGCATCTTTGCCCGCATGTGGTCCCAGTTCCGTCTGCACCGAGCCTGGGCAAATCACCGACACCCGGATGTGGTTGTTGCGCAACTCTTCGGCGATGGAGTAGCTCAGCCCATTCAGTCCCCACTTGGATGCGGCGTATGCGGCTCCGTTGGGCAGAGGATTCTTGCCCGCCCCCGAGGAAATATTGATGATGTCGCCCTTCCCCCCGCGAATCATCAACGGCGCGAAGCTGCGAATCATGTAATACACGCCGCGCAGATTCGTATTCAGCGTGCGCTCCCACTCTTCCGGCGGCAGTTTGTGCAGTGGAGTGGCGAATCCACCCACCCCGGCGTTGTTCACCAGGATGTCCGTGCGGCCGAAAACCTGCTCCACCCTCTGGGCTAGCTTCTCCACTGACGCCAGCATAGTAACGTCGCACTCCACCGCTTCACATGGATGCCCCGCCGCCCGTAGGCGTTGTGCCGTGCTCTCCAACGTGCTGCCTGTCCGTCCGCAGATCACCACCTGGGCGCCCAACTCCGCCAGCGTTGCCGCAATGGCGGCGCCAATGCCTCGCCCTCCCCCACTAACAACTGCCACCTGTCCAGAAAGAGTCTTGTTGTCGTGCATCTGTGCTCGTCCTCTCCTCTTCCGTAATGGTAAATGCTTTTTGTGGCGCGGGCGCCCTGCCCGCGAAGGGCTTGGTATACCGAACTGGGAGGAGTGGCCCGAGCGCTGGATCCCGGCTTCTGGTTTATTGGAAAACGCCCGGCTCCAGTTGGAGGAATAGAGAGGCCTAAAAAGTGGGTTCTAGCAAGACCTGCGCTGACTCCTGACTACCGACTCCTGACTCCTGGTTTCACGCGCTCTGCTCTCGCCGGACCCGCAGAAGCTGATCAAGCGTGTTCAGCAGCCCGACAGGATTCTGGCCCTTGCCCAGTACGGCATCAGCCACAAAACCCGTCTCCTCGGGCAAAGACCATTGCACCGAAAACAGGATGATGGGAACATCCGGTTTGATCAGACGCATGGCGGTGGCGGCCCGGGCTCCGTCAATATCGGGCAGATAATAGTCCAGCACCACCGCATCTATGGGTTTGTGGCTGAATAGCGCTAAACCTTCGCGTGCGGTCCCGGCGGTCAAAACCGAATAGCCAACTCTCTCCAGCAGCATGCGCCGGATCATGAGTCCGTGCTGTTCATCGTCCACGCAAAGGATGGTCTTCCCCATGACCCCACATCACCATTGATCGCAACCAGATCAGGCTGGTCCGGACTGAAGTGCGCAAAGTAGCGCCAGTCTATGCCGAATTCCGCGACTTGCAAGTAAATTTCTTGCGAAGAAACGGAATTTCCGGTCGGCGGTCATGCCCGCACTGGCTAATTTCTTTTGCCGCCCAATGTCGGTTAAGATGTGTCCACCGTTGAAGTTGGCGCTCAACTGTTAATCTTCGTTTTGCTTTTTCATGATGGCTAGCACCGGATCGCCGCGTCACACCGTATCGCCCCCGGTTTCCGATGTCCGTTCCGCCTCCCCAGTGCCCCCCTGGTTCCGGGTCATCATGCCCTCCATTACCGATGTGATCTTTCTCCTGCTATTGCTCGCACTTACCTACGGCGGTTTGCAGCAGCGACTGTTGGGCGACGCCGGCACCGGCTGGCACATCCGCAACGGCCAGCAGATCCTCGCCACCCATGCCATTACTCGTCAGGATTCTTTCTCCTACACCATGCCCGGGCGCCCCTGGTTTGCCTGGGAATGGCTGTACGACTTGGGGGCAGGGGTGATTTACAGTCGCATGGGGCTCAATGGAGTGGTATTCCTCAGCGCCCTGCTAATCGCCGGCACTTTTGCCGGCCTGTTTCGCAAGGCTGTGACCCGCAACCGCTATCCTCTGATCGCGGCGGTTCTGGTAGTGCTGGCTATCTTTGCCTCGAGCATTCATTTCCTGGCCCGCCCTCACCTGCTCACCTGGGCCTTTACGCTCATTTTCTGGGACATTCTGGAAAGCGTCACCGCGCCTGGCTCGGAGCGTGGGTCACGCCGGCTCTACTGGCTTCCCGTAATCATGCTGGTGTGGGTGAATATCCACGGCGGCTTTCTGGTGGGCCTGGCGTTGATCGGCCTCTATTTCTTGGGCGCCGCCTGGGAAGCCATGACCGCACATGCCCCCGATGAGCGCTTGCCGGCGAAAGCCACTGCCCGGCAGCTGGGAATCACGGGTGCCCTGACCTTTGTTGTGACCTTCTTCAATCCTTACGCCTACAAGCTCTGGCTTCACATCTACGACTACCTCGGCAATCGCTTTTACATGAATAACATTCAGGAATTTCTCTCCCCCAATTTTCATGGAGCGGCAGAGAAATTCTTTGCCGCGTTGCTGCTGCTTAGTCTTCTGGGCTTGGCAGTGAATCGTTCCCGCCTGCGCCCCAGCTGTCTGCTCGTTATTCTGTTCAGTGTCTATTTCGGCCTTTACGCGGCCAGGAACATTCCCATCGCTTCCATCCTGCTGGTGCTGACCGTTACCCCTCTGCTGTCTGGGGCGGTGGAGCAGGGAAGCGCTGCAGCAGAACTCGCCCCCCGTGCCCGAGCTTTGTTCCTGCGCTGGAAGAATTTCGCCGCCCGCATGGCCGGCACTGAGCTCGGCCTGCGCGGTCACCTGCTGCCCTTTGCGGCCGTGGTCGTCACCTTTGTGGTTTGCTTCAACGGCGGACGCCTGGGCTCGCGTCCTCTTATGCACGCGCACTTCGACGGCAAGCGTTTTCCGATCGGCGCCGCCGACTTCCTTGCCGCCCACGGCATTCGTTCCCAGGTCTTCACTCCCGACTACTGGGGCGGTTACCTCATCTATCGCCTCGGTCCCAATTACAAGGTCTTCATGGACGATCGCCACGACTTCTACGGCGAGCCCTTTGTCCGCGACTACCTCAAGGTGAAGCGTATCGAGCCCGGCTGGCAGAAGGTGCTCGAAAAGCAGCGCGTGAACTGGGTTCTAGTTCCGCCCGACTGGGCCCTCGCCAACGCGCTCAAAGAGCTGCCGCACTGGCGCGTGCTCTACGACGACCACCGCGCCATCCTCTTCGCGCGTGTCGTGCCACTTCCTTAGGCTATTTTCACCACGGAGGCACGGAGGCACAGAGAAAACCCAATTGACGATGGAAGATTTTCGATTGATCCAGCTATTTCTGTAGTCGCTAAGGTTCTGTATTCAGGACAAGAATCATAGGAGTGATATAACCCAGGCGCAGTACGACCGAGTATTCAATTGAGATCAAGCCAGCCTTTAATTAGTTTCTTCTATAGCGCGATGAGTTGACTGATGGTGCCAAGCAAATCGTCAATCATCAATCTTCAATTGCTTTTCTCTGTGTCTCTGTGCCTCTGTGGTGAATGAGTTTTTTAACGCGTGTCCACGTTGAACCCCAGGATGGCGTCCACGGCGATCGGGTCGTTGCCACGCAGCACTGGACGGAAACGCCACTTCGACAGCGCCGCCGTTACCAGGTTGATCTTCTCCGACGGCGGTCCCTGCAGAATCTTCACGTTGCGCAGCAAGCCGGCCCGGTCCATGGTGCAGGTCACCACCAGGCGCGTTTTCTTTAGTCCCGGCGGGAGGTCGGTCCGGATAGCCTCAGGCGCGGTCAGGTCTTCGTCGAAGCCGGTATTGCGCGAGCCCGGGTCGGCGAATTGCAGCACGGCCACGCCCTGGTGGGTATCAATGTAGATGGTGTAAACCTTGTCGCCCTTCAGCGCGCCGTAAAGGTTCAGCGCGCCACCGGAACTGGGCGTCGCGATCACTGTAATGTCCGGCCGCTTCAGCTTGCGCTCGCTGGGGGTGTGTCCAGGGATGCTGGGCGGGTCGCCGCCCGCTGCGAAGCTCGGCAAGTTCACCACTCCGCCGCGGATGGATACGCCTGCCATGGAGGTGCGCCCTCCACCGCTGCCCGCGCCCCCGCGTCCGGGCGCCGGCGATATTCCGCCTTTCGCATTCAGTCTGGCGCCAAAGCCCGTGCCCGTATCGGAAGCTCCCGAGCCTTCCCCCACTCGCCCGCTGCCTCCGCCATTGCCCTTGCCGATGCCGGCGCCGTTGCCTTCACCACCCAGTCCCGGCCGGCCGCCTCCCGTGCGCGACATGGCCAGGGCGCCGCCCGCTGCATTGCCCGGCATGCCCATCTTTTCTCCCGGCTGCATGGACATCACCACTCCTGAGCCGTTAGGGTTGCCGCCACTCGGGCCCAGGACGGGCGCCGGCTGCAGCGCTGCCAGTTGACCGTTTTCGCCCTTGCCTCCAGCGCTTCCGCCCCCGCCGGCCACGCCGCTTCCCGCAACTACCGGTGGCGGAGGAACCACTCCCGGCCCACCCGTCAAGCCGCGCGCCAAGCCAGCGGCCAGCGGCTTACCGTCAGAAAAACCCGCCGTCGGTTCTACCGGCGGGGGAACCACATTTTTTGTTCCGCCGCCAAAGAACGAGCCCGCCGCATTCCAGATTTCCTTCGCCAGGCTGTTGGTATTGGGCGCGGGCTGCACTGCCGTTGGCGGCGGCAAGGCCAGCTTGGGATGCAGATCGTCCTGCACCTCGCGCGCTGAAACTGGCGGCGGAACCACTTCGGCGCTCAGTTGCGGCGCCCTAGAACGCTCGATCTGCCCGTGGACGTTGGGCGACGGCCGCACCACGCTCACACCCAGCGCCGGCGTGCGCAACAGCTTGTTGCGCTCGACCTGAACCGCTGGCGGCACCACCTGGGTCGCGAGGTTGGGCCCAGCCCGTAATTTATCGCGCGTGACGTCAACCGGCGGCGCCACTGCCTGGGCCGAAAGATCGGGCATCTTTTCCAGTTGATCCCGCGTCACTTTGGGCTCCGGCGGGATTGCGTCCGGAGGCAGGATCAGCTTGGGTTTGGTCAGGGCGTCCAGACCCTCGGTCGGCGGGGGCCCCGGCTTGGCGGCGGCGATGGCGATCAGGTTGGCCACCGCATCTTTGCTGGGCGGCAACTTGATCTTGGGCACATCCACCACCTGCTGGGTGAGAGAATCGCCGCGCGCCACTTTGATCACCTGCTGCTTGTTCATCGCCGTGCGCCCGCCGGATTTTCCTGTGTGACCTGCCTGCGCCCCACCGGTATCCGTGGTTTGCGGCAGGTAGTCGCCGGAAAAATAAATCACCTCGTACTTAGGGTGCGTTGGCGGCGTGAACGTCTGCATGAACTGCAGCGTGTTGGGCAGGGTAATGATGACCAGCAGCAGCGCAAATTCCATCACCCACGCTACTACCATCCCGGAAGCGGGGAATATTCCCGCGCGGCACTCTCCCTGCAGGTGCCGGGGAGAGCGTTGCATGGCCGGCGTCAGAGCCGTGGCGAACGATTTCCAGCGCGGCTCCCACTCGATCAGCAGCTTGGGAGGCTCGGGCGCCCGCGACATCACCGGCAAAGTCGCGCTCATACCGCCTCCACTTTGCTGGCCACGCCTTTCTGCACTCCAAAGGAAATTTCGATCTGGTCCCCTACCGCGGTGCCTGTGTTCCACACGGTGTGGCAGGGAAGTTCCAGCACTGTGACCGCCTCCATTTTTACGGGAGCGACGCGCCACGGCTTTACGTTTTCTTCCACATGAATCACGGTCTTGGTCTGATTCAGGTAAATGACGTCAATGGGGTAGCGCATGGCCAGAGTGTGCACGCCATGGCTGGGCA
>JBLMXE010000249.1:0-18664 GCA_050257615.1 Chlamydiota bacterium
GCCACCGATCTTTCGGGCAACAGAGGCACGGCCTCGCAAAGCGTGACCGTGGGCAGCAGCACTCCCACTTGCGCCCTGCAGGTTTCACCCACCTCCGGCAATGCCCCTCTGGCAGTCACCGTCACGGCCAATTGCTCCGATGCCGGCAATGACCTCGGTTCCGTGCTCACCGATTTTGACGACGGCTTTTACCTGACCGGCAACAATCCCACGCATACCTATGTCAGCGGTGGGAGCTACACAGTGACGGTGGTGGCCCATGATAAGGCGGGCAACAACTCTCCGCCGGTTTCGCAAACGGTCACGGTAAGCGACAACCCTGTCCTGTTTGTGGGAATCAGCGGCGGCCAGGTGGCGCGGTTCAGCCGCTCGGGGAATCAGCAGGCCACCCTGAATTCGAATCAGGGCGGCTCCATGACCGGCATGGCTTTCGATGCCGTGGAAAACCTCTATACCACCGCCTTCACCGCCGATACGGTCAGCCGGTTCAGCGGCAACGGCACGCCTATGGGAACCTTCGGCAGCGGCTACAACTGCAAGCCGGAATCCATTGTGTTCGACCAGGCGGGCCACGCCTACGTGGGCCAGACCGGCTGTAGCCACGCCATCCTGAAATTTGACGCTTACGGCAATCTGGAGGGCGCCTATTCCGCCTCTACCGAACAGCAGGGCAGCGACTGGATTGATCTGGCTCCTGACCAGTGCACCCTTTATTACACGTCGCAGGGTACTTCGGTTCTGCGCTACAACGTCTGCACCAAACAACAGTTGTCCGCCTTCGCCACCGGCTTGAACACCGCCCTGGCGGTCAAGATACTGCCCGATGGAAGCGTATTGGTGGCCAACAAGCAGGACATTGTGCGCTTCGATTCGGCGGGCAGGAAAATCATGACCTACAACGCCTCCGGCGAGAACTGCTGGGTAAGCTTGGCGCTGGACTCGGACAATGCTTCGTTCTGGGCGGCAGACTATTGCAGTTCCGACATGGTGCAATTCAACATCAATTCCGGCAACGAAGTTTCCAAGTTCAATTCTGGAACACCAGCCAATACGGTGTACGGCGTAATTGAACGGGTTGATCCGCCCAAGCTGACCCCTGCCGGACCTTTGTTCGCCAACCCTGCCCAGGCCAGCGTTGCCGCCGGCCAGAGCGCCACTTACACCCTGAATTTCAGCCCCGACAGCGGCGCTGCCGGCCAAACCTTCCGCCTTTCCTGTGCCAACCTGCCCGCCAACAGCTCCTGCTCCTTCTCGCCGGCCAGTCTGCAGGCGGGCAGCAGCCCCGCGACCGTCCAGCTGACCATCGCCACGGCCGGCGGTTCGGCGTTTCTGGCTCCGCTCCCATCTTCCTCCAGATGGCTTGTGGCGCTGGTTTTTCCCGGGTTCGGCATGATGTTTGTCCTTCTGGGAGTGGAACGGGGGGGTGGTCGAAAGCGGCTGTTGCTCATCTGCCTGCTGCTGGCCTGCCTGCTTCCATTGCTCTCCTGCAGCGGCGCCAGCGGGAGTGGTTCTTCCACGCCGCCACCCGGCAACCCCGCGTCTCCGCCCACGCCGGGCACCACCACGCCCCCGGGCGCGTACACTGTTTTAGTGCATGCCGTCTCCACGGGAGGGGCGCAAAGTTCCACCGCCGTAGCTTTGACGGTTCAATGAGGAGTAGTCACATGCGCACACAAGGCAGACAGCACGGGATCACGGAGAATAGAAATTCGTTGTCGCGCCAGGCAATCGCGCTGGTGCTTTGTGGAATGCTCGCCCAGGCCACGCTCTCCGCCGGCCAGAGCTATCCCGCTCCGGAGAACGTCGGCGCGGTCATCGGCGTCAAGCCGGGCGCCACTCTCGACGGCCAAGCGGTGGAAAAAGCCGGGCCCTTGCAGCGCAACGCCGTCTTGCGCACTAACCATTCCGGACGGCTCAGGATCCGCCTGCGTGGCGGAGAGGTGCTTAGCCTGGGCGGCAGCACCGAACTGCAGGTGGCGCGCAGCAATCCCGTAGCGGAAACCGCGGTGGTCAAGGTGCAATCTGGGCAAGTGCGCAGCGAACTGGGGCGCTTCCATAAGAGCGAAGCGGCTTTCGATGTGATCACGCCCCAGGCCCGCGTCACCTCCCACGGCAACAGTGACTTTTACCTGGACGTTGCCCCTTCCCACACCCGCGTGATGGTGTACTCCGGAATTGTGCTGGTGCGCCCGCTGCACGGGCCCAGCACCGCCCCCGTGGATGTGGCCGCCGGGCAAAACGTCGTGGTCAACCCCGGCATGGTGAGCCGCCTGGAACTGACCGCGGAAGACCAGGAGCAGGACAGCATCTGGCAAACGTCATTTCCTACCGATTCGCTCACCGAAAACAACCGCCCCCCTAAGAGCCATAAGAAGCTCTATATCATCCTGGGAGCGGCTGGAGCGGCGGCCGCGGGCCTCGCCCTGGGCATGCGCGGCTCTTCCAGCGGTTCCACTTCAGCGCCTCCGACAATTCCTTCTTCGGTGCCCACCATCCCGGCACAGTAAAGACGTGGACATACGCTCTCTCGCGGCCGCGGGCCACGTCGGGCGAAGATAGTAAATTGGGAACATGGGAAAATTGCGCCTCCTTGCTGCCGTCTTGCTCCTGTGCGTTTTCTTCCTGGGCTATGCCGGGCGGTTCCTGGTTGTTGACCAGCCACAGAAGTCGGACGCCATCGTGGTGCTCGCCGGCGAGGGCGATGACCGCTACTACAAGGGACTGCAAATGCTGGCTCAGGGCTATGGGCAAAATCTCTTCCTCGATGCCCGCACCGACGTTGTTAAGTTCGGCCGCACTCCCGCCAGCATGGGCCAGCAATTCATTCAAAACAGCGCCGGAGCCTGGGTGGAGAAAGTGCAGGTGTGTCCCATTTCCGGGGACTCCACTCAGGAGGAAGCCAGCCATGTGGGCGATTGTTTGCGCCCCGCGGGGGCCCGCAGCGTACTTCTCGTCACCTCCGATTATCACACCCGCCGCGCCTTCCAGATCCTGCGCCATCGTTTGCCGCAATACCACTGGTCGGTAGCTGCCGCGCACAACAGTTATGACTTCGGCGTGAACTGGTGGCAGCACCGCGAGTGGGCAAAGACTGCCCTTCTGGAGTGGACCAAGCTTCTCTGGTGGGAGGCAGTGGACCGCTGGCGCTAGGCGTTTTAATTGTGTGTGCACTTCCGCTCAGCGTTTCATTGGCATCACCGGTGCCCGGCCAAGTTGCTAATGGGGTACCCGGCTGCCACAGCGGCCCCTGGTCTTGTAGTAAGATTACTCAATCGTCAGCACCGCAGAAACTGGCGCAGTCTGACAAAAACTGGGGGTGCCATGCACTTTGGCTTCATTCTTTACGGCGGGCCCGATCAGCTGATGCCCCTCACTTCGGGGCTGGCCGCCGCCTTTGCTTTTCTTTTGATTTTCTGGAACAAGGTCATGGTCACAGTGGGTAAGATCGGCAGGTTGTTCCGCCGCTCCAGCCTCAGCCCGGCCGAGCCCGCGCCGGTTGCCCAGGAACAACAGTCGGACCCGGCTCCCAAAGACTAGGATTACGCATACAATTCTTGTGCCGTCTTACTGATCCGGGTCAGTGATCAGCCCGCTCCCTTGATATGAAAATCTGTCTGCTCGGACTTGAAGGCGCGTTCCCGGAATTATTGTTCCAGGACGAGCGTCTGGTAAATCTTCGCCGCTTGATGGAACTGGGCGCGTATGGCGGGCTGCAGGGAGTGGTCCCGCCCGGGTCCGTGCCGGGCTGGATTTGCCTGGCCGCCAGCCAGGACCCAGGCTCGCTGGGTGTTTACGGCCTCCGCAATCGCCCTGATTACTCTTACTCTGCCCCCGCCCTCGCCGCTCCACCTGTTGTGCACGGCTCCGCCCTATGGGACCAGGTGGCAGCAGCGGGCAAGAAATCCATCATGCTTGCCGTGCCGCCGAACTTTCCGCCACGTTCCCTCAACGGGATCAGCGTCGGCTGCTTTCTGACTCCTGATACCGCCGCTGAATTCGTTTCGCCCGCCTCCCTGCAGGGCCAGATTCACAGGCTCGTCGGTTCATATGTTCCGAATATGAAACTTACCGCTGGTTGGAATAAGGACGACCTGCGCGACCAGATTCTTGGGGTGAGCCGCCAGCACTGGGAAGTGGCGCGCTGGCTGCTGCAGGAACAGGAGTGGGATTACTTCCATTTCGTGGATATCGGCCTGGACCGCGTGCAGCGCGTCTTCTGGGAGGATTCTGACCCGCAGCACCCCCGGCACCCGACCGGCAGCCCTTATCAGAACGTAATTCCCGATTACTGTCTCTGGCTCGACGAGCAGATCGGCAGCCTGCTGGAACTTCTGGATGAGGAAACTGTGCTTCTGCTGGCCTCTCCCAGCGGCATGCAGCGCCTGCGGGGTGGCTTTGCCATCAATCAGTGGCTGTGGCAGGAAGGCCTGCTGGTCTTGAACCGGCCGCCTGGACCGGGCATCACTTCCTTTGACCAGCTCGATATCAACTGGTCCAGAACCAAAGTCTGGGCCGATGACCGCACTTTCGCTTCCGTGTATTTCAATGTTGAAGGGCGGGAGCCGCAGGGCATTGTTCCAGCGGCCAGCTACGATGCGTTCCGCGATGAGGTCAAGGCGAAACTGGAAACTCTATCCACATTGCATGCTCAGGTTCTAAAGCCTGGCGAGATCTACCGCCAAACGCGCAATGTGGCCCCCGACCTGATGGTGCAATTCGGCGAAGGGAACTGGTCGTCGGTGGGCAGCGTGGGTCATCCTGGCCTTTACAGTAAAGAAACGTATGAGGGTTGCCTTCCTGGCGGGCCTGGTCTGTTCGTTCTTACCGCCCCCAATTCTCCGCTGAGTGGTGCGGTTGAGGGCGCGAGCCTGCTGGACATGGCGCCCACCCTTCTCGATCTGGCGGGCTACGAAATTCCGCGCTCCATGCAAGGCCGCTCACTGGTCGCGGCGATGGATAAGAAGCGTGACAACTCCGGCCAGGATCAGGAGCAGATCATCCTGGATCGCCTGGCCGGGCTGGGGTATGTCTAGCCCAGCCAGGAGATTCCAGCCTACCGTTCCGCTACCACGGCGCCAGCGGGCGTCGTGCAATCTCTGCGCTGAGCCGGCTCAAAACTCTCCAGCCGAGCCTCGGCCTGGTTCATATAGCGTCCATTCCTGGTACGGCCATACGAATCCGCTCCCGGGCAGTAATACAGCCCGGTCTTGCGATCCGCCCAGACCCTGATCTGAGCATCGGCGCCCGCCGGCAAGGCCGCCTTCGGTGAAGCCGCGGTTAGGTGCAGGACAGCCGCCACTTGCGGGAAGTCGTGAATGATCGTCTGGCGGTTTACCCCCAGGATGCTCACCAGCGCGGCGCCCAGAATCACTAACGCCACGATCACATCGCCCAGCGAGGATCTCCCCGGCCGCCTCGTCTTCGGCTGCAGCCCCATTTCGCTATTTGTGGTCTCATATGGCGCTGTCGGATCGGAGACGGGAAACGTAAAAGAGAGATCAGAGAGCTGGGAATTTTCGCTGCTTAGATTCGTGTTGAAATTTGAAGTGGCCATGTTCGTCCTTTGCCTTAGCTGCTCATCTTGCTGCCTATTTGACTGAAGGTGTTGCTGGAGTTCTGGCCGATCAGCCTTATCGTCAGCAAGGTTACTGTCAGCACCACAGCCAGCATCACGGCATATTCAGCTACATCCTGAGCGGTATCGTCGGACCACAAACGGAGAAGCAGTTGCGTCATCGTCATTTTCCTGCAATTGGGATCGGGGATGCCCTGCAAAGTGCAGTTGGCGTGCCACTGCTATTGGCCAGAAATGGACGGCTGTATTTGGACTTACCCTTCGTACTGCGAGGCTCAGGTGCAAGAGTGTGAAATCATTTGCACTCGCAGCCGGTGCTGTTCTCTTATCGGAAGACGCACAGTTACTTTAGTAATGCGCGCTCGTAGAGTTTAATGCGAATGATGCTGAAGTCGCGCTCGCTGGCCTTCGTGTAGTTTGCCGAGAACACGGCGTCCATCCGTTCGGTAAAGCCGTCCGGCCCCCAATTCTGCACCAGCCACAGGCGTTGGTAACGCTCCGGCAACTCCGGAAGCAGGGCGAAGTCCGGAGGCGTTCCCTTCAGCAGGCGCGCGTCTGCTCGCGGCGGAAACACCACAATGGGAGCAGGATATTGCGGCCAGCGCTGGCGATAATACTCATAGGCCAGCCGCCCCCAGGGATAGTAGAAGAGCACAGCGTCGCCGGGCTGCGCTTGCGTCAGCAGGTAATGTATTGCTCCGCGCCAGTCCTGCTCAGGCGGATCAAACCCGGTGCGGTAGTAGGAACCGACCCCACGCAAGGATAACGCCAGCACAGCCACCAGAAACACCGCCAGCAGCCATCTGGGACGAATAATGCTCAGCCCCGCCGCCACTAACAGCACGAATGCCGGGAGGCAGAAGAGCAGGTAGCGGGTGACGAACATCGGCTTCGGGATGGAGATGACAACCGTCATCGCCACCGGCAGCAGCAGCCACATCCAGACGAAGGCCTCACCCCAAATGGCTTGCCGCCCCGCCTTGGCCGGCAAACGGAGCATCTTCACCAGCGCAAGCACCAGGGCAGCGCCACACATCAACGTTAGAATCAGGCCGCCGCGCCCGCTCAGCAGCGTCAGCAGATCATAGAGATCCCGCCACGTCGTGGGTTGCACCCAGCCCACCTGGCCGCGGTTCTTCATGATCACAAACAGCAGCGCGGGAATGGCCAGGAAAGCGATAATGCCACTGCTGATCAGAAATCGTCTCCAGGGGAAATTCCGCTTGTGCAGCAGCGCCATCAGCCAGAACACCGGCAGCATCAGCCCCGCGAAAAAGTGGGAATAAATGCCAAACTCCAGCGCGATCACCAGCCCGGCCCAGTTCCCTATTTTCTGCGGCGCGTCCATACAGCGCACGAAAAACCAGCAGGCCAGCACCACCAGAAATGCGAACAGGCTGTAGCCGCGCGCCTCCTGGGCGTAGCGCACATCGAAGGCGTTCACCGCCAGCAGCACGGCCGCCATCGCTCCCACCTTCTCCGAGAACAACCTGCGTCCCAGCAAATAAACAAACGGCACGGCGGCTACTGCCGGCAATACCGACAGCAGGCGGATAAAGAATTCCCCCTGCCCCAGGTGTATCCAGCTACGCAACAGGGTGTAGTACAGGCCTTCGTTCAGCTCCCAGCTCATCACGATGTTGCGGAAGCCGGCCGGGTCCAATCGCGCGATGGAGACGCTGACAATCTCATCCAGCCAGAGGCTTTTCTTGCCCAGGTAGAGCAGGCGCAGCGCGGCCGACAGCAACGTGAGCCCGCTGATTACAACAATACGCACCCGCGGCGTGAACCCGCTTTCCGGCTCTTGCAAGGCAGGTTCTAGCTGGACACTCGGCTCAGGCATGGAAGTTTGGGTTTCAGGATACACCGTACCCTGGAGAGACATTTGTGGCGCGGGCGCCTCCGCCCGCGGATGCCTCCATTATCGTCCCGCGCTCGCAGCCCCGCGCTTCGGTTTCAGCATGTGATTGAAAAACTCCGCCGTCGCCCGGTAGCCCGCCACCCAGTTGCGCCACAGCAGCATGTCATGCGCTTCATCCGGAAACACCAGCTGCTCGAAGTACACATGATTCGCCCGCAGGCGCTGCGCCAGGTCCACGGTTTGACTGAAGGGCACATTCGGATCGTCGTCGCCCTGAATCAGCAGCACCGGAGACCTCCAGTGCTCCACCGAGGCATCCGGCGACGACTCCCACGCCAGTTTCTTCGCCTGCTCCATGTCGGGCGCATCTTTGGCGCCGGTCCACTGGCTCAAGAACGCCGACCAGTCGTGCACACCGGCAAAGTCCACGCCGGCGGCGAAAATATCGGAGTTGCGCGCCAGCCCCATGGCCGTGAGCAGCCCGCCGTACGAGCCGCCCCACAGCCCAATGCGATTCCGGTCAACGATGGGCAGGCCCTGCAGGTAGTGCGCCGCGGCCACAATGTCCTGGTACTCGGCCGCGCCCTTGGGTCCGCAATGCGGCGCCTCGCGAAACGCACGCCCGTACATGATGCCCATGCGGTAGTTCACCGAGAGCACCACGTATCCCTGGCTGACCAGGTACTGGTTCTCGGCGTAGGCGTTGTGGTAGTAGCCCATGTAATGGAAGCCCAGCATCATCTGGCGAATGGGCCCGCCGTGCATCCACACCAGCGCCGGACCCGGACGGGTGCGGCCGAGGGGAACAAAAAGCTGCCCATGAATCTGCAGCCCATCGGCGCTCGAAAAAATGACCTGCTTCGGCGTTACCAGCTGCGGGGAAGGAAAATCCGCCGGCAGCGCCTGCTTGGCCAGCATCTCGCGCCCGCCATTCGTCAGCAGGTAGGGCATGGCGGGCGTAGTGGCGGTTGAGCCCAGGCACAGAACAAAGCGTCCGTCGCCCGTCTCCACTGGGGTCCACTCCATGGTTTCGCCGCGGGTAAGCGCTTGCGGCGCTCCGCCGGCTACTGGAACGCGCCACAGGTGCCGCCGGTCCACGTCGTCCTGGTTGGAGGAATATAAAACGCTGCGGCGGTCCGCGCTGAGCGCAACGTCCTCCACTTCGAACTGCCCCGGGGTCAGCAACGTCGGCGCGCCGCCCGAAGCACTGATGGAATACAGATGGTTCCACCCATCCTGCTCCGACCCGAACACGATCCGGTCGGCGGTGGCAAATAGGAACGACACGTCCTCGGTGTACTCCGGCAAAGAATCATTCATCCCCTGCCCACTGTGCCAGATCTCGTGTCCCGCGCCGGTATTAGGATCGGCCACCCAGATGCTCCAGGGATGCGGGCGGTCGGGAATCAGCGGCAGCCCGCGTTGGCGTCCGGGCTGGCGCACGAACGCCACCAGCTTGCCATCCGGCGACCAGCGCGGTATGGAATCGCGGTCCACAGTGGGAGCGAGATAGACAATGCGGTCACGGCCGAAATCGTAGATGCCGATGAAACTGTGGTCGCCGCGCTGGCTGGCAAATGCGATGCGCTTGCCGTCCGGCGACCAGCGCGGGCTCACATTCACTCCTCGCACCAGTGCCAACTGCCGGGCCGCGCTGCCTCCCGCCACCGGCGCTATCCACACCTCCTTCTTCCCCGCCCACAGCACTGACTTGCCGTCCGGCGAAATCTGCAGGTCCTCGCACTCTTCGCTGCGGCAGGTAATTTCGCCCAGCAGCCGCGGTTCTCCCCCAGCCACATCCACCGCCCACACCTGGTGCTTGGCGCCGCGCACATTGCTGGTGGGATTGGTAGCTTCGTCCTTCTCTTCGAAAAACTCCGTCCCGCGCACATAGACCGCGGTGCGGCCGTCTGGCGTGAGCGCGAGCGCGGGGATATCCTGCCCGTCATCCTCGGTGTAGTGGGTGATGGCGTGGGCCTTGAAGTCGGGCGCCTCGGCCACCCAGACGTTGCGCGCCCCGCGCTGGTTAAACACCCAGGCCACGCGATCGCTCTTGGCGGCCGCCACCAGGTGGTCGGGAAAGGAGTAGCTCATCACCTGTTCCAGGGTGAACCCGGCCCAGGATGTGGAACCCAGGCAAAACACGGCAGTCAGGCAAAGGAAACCGCGCAGCATTTTGTTGAGCATGACGCGCCAGCCTACGCCATCAGCGGCGTTGTTGCCAAGGCTGCATCTTGTGGCGCGGGCGCCCTCGCCATCCGCGACCTGTGTAGGCACAGGCGCCCCGCCTGTGCGGGCGAGCGAAGCTCGCCTCTACCTTTGCACCAGGGACTGTTGTGAATTCCTTCCTCACCAACCTTCACAGTTGCATCCAACAGCTTGCATTTGCACTCTGGTACCCGGAAGAGGTTACGATACCCCGCATGTGGGCTCATATACCGACACGCAGCCGTGTGCTTTCCGCCCTTGGCGTGCTCTTGTTCTTGTTGACCACCGCGCCGCCCTCGGTCAGCTATTCCGTGCTTAGCCACGAAGAAGTAGTGGACCTGGTCTGGGCTGATTCCATCCGCCCCTGGCTGATGCAGCGCTTCCCCAACGCCACCCGCGACGATCTGCGCCGCGCCCATGCCTATGCCTACGGTGGCTGCCTCATCCAGGACATGGGCTATTACCCGTTCGGAAATAAGTTTTTCAGCGATCTGGTCCACTATGTGCGCAGTGGCGAGTTTGTGCAGGCGCTCTTCGCCGAGGCCAGCGACCTGAACGAGGAGGCCTTCGCCCTGGGCGCCCTGGCCCACTATGCCTCCGATCTCAGCGGCCATCCCTACATCAACCGGGCAGTGGCGGTGCGCTTTCCCAGCCTGCGCAAGAAGTATGGCGATTCGGTTACCTACGAGGACGATCCCAAGGCCCACATCCGCACCGAATTCGGCTTCGACGTCACCCAGGTAGCCAAGAACCGCTTCGCTTCCGACCGCTATCACGACTTTATCGGCTTCGAGGTAGCCACTCCCCTGCTGGAACGCGCCTTCAAGCGCACCTATGGCATCAATTTCACCGACTTGATGCCTGATGAAGACCTCTCCATCGGCACCTATCGCCGCGGCATCAGTAAAGTCATCCCGGAAATGACCAAGGTGGCGCTGCTTATCAAGCCCGCTGACCAGGTCAAAGAAAAGCACGACCGGAATCAGAAGCGGTTTATGTATCACGTCTCCCGCTCCTACTACGAGCGCCAGTGGGGAAGCCATTACCGCAAACCCGGCTTCGGCGCCCGCTTTCTCGCTTTCCTCTTCCACCTGATTCCCAAGTTCGGTCCTTTTAAGGCGGTGGATTTCGAGTTGCCCAACACCCAGACTGAAGATATGTACCTGAAGAGTATGGATGTGACGCTGGTGAACTACCGCCATCTTCTGGCGGAGGTGAAGGCCGGCAATCTGCAACTGCAGGATCGCGATTTCGATACCGGGCGGGTAACGCGAGCGGGCGAGTACAAGCTTACGGACGAAACTTACGCCTCGCTGCTCGACGGCCTGGCCCGCCGCCATTTCAACGCCGTCACCCCGGATTTACGCAACAACATTCTTGCCTTTTACGCCAATCTAAACGCGCCCATCGCCACCAGGAAACACCACAAGCGGTGGCAGCGCACGCTGCTCGAGTTGCAGCAACTGAAAGATATTCAGGTCGTAGCTGCGCCCGCGCCTGTTCCTTCTGGATAAGCGCGACGCGACTAGTAACCGCGGTGTAAATCTTCGGCCAAGCCTGAGCCTCAGGCCGCCCGATCCTTCACCTCGGTCGAACCGGCCGCCCGCGCGCAATGTGCGCAGCAGTAGAAATGGCCACCCACCTCCACCCCGTGGCCCACCACCCGGCAGGTGCAGTGTTCACAGATCGGCGCCATCGCGTGAATAGCACATTCCAGACTGTCGAACGTATGCCGCGCTCCTGCCGCGATGATCTCGAAGGTCTTGTCGTAGTCGTTGCCGCAGACTTCACACTTGGCCATGGCAGCCCTCCTTGTAGGTGGCTATGTTATCCCCTTTGAAAGCCTTCACCCGAAGACGCGGGAAAATTCCTCACCGCCGGGACGCCGAGCAAAAACACGTACCTCGGAAACGGTTCGTTCTCCGGCGCGCCCTCTGCGTCTCGGCGGTGAGTTTCTGGTCTACGCGACGCGCTGCTCCCGCGCTCGGCGATGCTCGCTAAACAACCGGACCATCTCGCGGTTGAAAGCCGGCAAATCCGATGGCTGCCGGCTGCTCACCCAGTTCCTGTCGCGCACGCACTCGGAGTCCTGCCATTGTCCGCCGGCGTTGCGGATATCGTCCTGGATGGTGTGATAGCTGGTCATCTTGCGCCCGCGCACCAACCCCGCCGAAACCAGCAGCCACGGTCCGTGGCAGATTACGGCGATGGGCTTGCCCGCCCGGTCCATCGCGCGCACAAATTCCTGAGCCTCGGGAATTACCCGCAGAGCATCGGCGTTCAAAGCGCCACCGGGAATCTGCATTGCGTCGAATTCGGAAGCCTGTACCTCGTCCAGCGTCTTATCCACGCCCACCTCAATGGTCTTTTCATCGTGCCGGACGGCGCGGATCTTCCCCGGTTTGGGCGAGATTACCACCGTCTTCGCACCCGCCGCTTCCAGAGCTTTTTTGGGTTCGGTCAGCTCGGATTCTTCAAAATCTTGGGTTGCAATGATTGCGATCTTCATTCCGCTAAGTTCTTGTGCCATAGTCATCTCCCTTCTCGAACGAGTTCCAACCTAAAACCGGGTTTCGCCTCAAAGGCGAAAGCGGGTCCGTGCACAGCGCTTGTGTTTGAGGACGTCAACTCTGGACGCAGGATTGTCTCTTAAGGGAGAAGCGAGGTGCGAGTCAGGGGTTGGCCGGCGGCCGCCCTTCGCGAAGTGGCGCAGGAATCTAGCCTCCGGCGCCGGCCAGGTGCTGGCTACTGCTGCTCGGAGTCCGGCAGCGGCTTTCCGGATGCGAGCTTGGGTGTCCTGTCTCGCTGCTCCAGCCTCGCCACATACTCGGGATAGCTGGCATACACCATGATGTGAAAGGTGGGTTGTTCAAATTCTTCGATCGCGTACAGATATCCCTGTTTTCTGAGCGAGTACAGCACCTTCCTCATCCATCGCCGGCCCTGCGGCGACATGGAGTGCTTGGAAATGTCCAGCGTCGCTCCCGTCAAGTGAGAAGAGCGCAGTGCGCCGACGGCGTCAGCTGCGTTCCCGTTGTAGCGCGCCAGCACCATCTGCCGCTCGCGCGTCCGAACCATGCTGGTGACACGAAGCCGTCGTTTGAACCGGGCAAAGTATTGCCGGCTCAGCCTCTGCAAAAACAGCTTCGTCCAGGGCCGGCAATAACGGTATGGGCTGGGAATCCCATGAAGATAGTAATAGCGAGTGCTGAAAGGCACGGAAACCAGGTATCCGCTGCGAACAAAACGCTGGACCATGGCCGTATCCCGCATCCTGGACAGATTGTCAGCGTCCGCGCGTGCATTCTGGATGGTCTGAGACGAATCGTCCGCCACCAACACTTTACGCCCGCTGGCCCACGCCCACGGGGGGAACAGCAGAAGGACCGACACAGCACAGGGCAGCGCACGCATGGACACTTTGCGAGCCTAAGATCCTGCTCCGTGGATTTCAATGGAGAATTGTCCGTGAGGCATTTGAAAACTGTGTACATGGGTTCAGCCCACTAACAAAGGCAAAGGACAAACGTTAATTCCCGCTGGAGCACATGTGGAGTTTTAAAGGCTGAATGTTGATTGTTTCGCTAGTGCAAACCGCCGATACCCGCTGCCGGCCAAATGCTAACTGCTAATGGCTGGTTCTCTTCAGCTGTCCGCACGCCGCATAAATGTCCCGCCCCCGCGGCCGGCGGATGAAGGCAGGTACTGCGCCCCGGGCCAGCACCTGCTGAAAGGCCAGCACCCGTTCCTGGGCCGGGGTGGCAAACTCAATCCCAGGGCCGGGATTGAGGGCAATCAGGTTCACCTTGGCGCGGATGCCGCGAATTAGCTCCAAGAGTTCTTCGGCGTTCTCAACCGCGTCGTTCACTCCATCCAGCAAAACGTACTCGAAGGTGAGGCGCTCGCGGCTCTTGAGGGGGAATTCGCGCGCCGCCTGCAGCAGCGCCTCCAGGTTCCACCTGCGGTTGAGGGGCATCAGACGGCTGCGCAGTTCGTCATTGGAGGCGTTCAGCGAAATCGCCAGTTTGGGCCGGACCTCTTCTTTGCCCAGGTCATAAATGCGGGGCACAATCCCGGCTGTGGAGACGGTCATGCGCGCCTCCGGTATGCCCACGCCTTCCACCAGAAGGCGCACCGATTTCATGAAGTTGTCGAAGTTCAGCAGCGGCTCGCCCATTCCCATGAACACCAGGTTCAGCCGCTCCCGCCCGGGAAAGGCTTTCTGGTCGTTCAGCACGGCGATAATCTGGCCCATGATCTCCCCGGCGGTCAGATTGCGCTTCACCCCCAGCAAGGCGGTCAGACAGAACTCGCAACCCACGGCGCAGCCCACCTGGCTGGAGACGCAAATTGTGGCCCGCTGCCATCCCCGCCCCTTCTCTTCCTCATCCCCGGCCTCGCTGCCGTCCCCTGCTTCGCCCTGATCGCCCTCCGGCATCCAGACCGTCTCTACGCTCTCCCCATCCCCGAATGCCATCAGGTAGCGCACCGTGCCGTCACTGGAGACAAAGCGCTTCTCGATGGTGGGCTGACCCATGACGTAGCCCTGATCGAGAAGCGTGCGGCGAAAACTCTGCGGCAAAGTGGTGATTTGTTCGCTTGATTCGAGGCGTTCGCCGTAGATGGCTTGAAATATCTGCCGGGCTCGGTAGGCGGGCTCCCCGGACTTCTCGACGAGGTCGGTAAGCTCTTGAATATCAAGGCCTAATAGCTCGCGTTGTCTTATGATCGCCATGCCTGCCCGGTCTCCAGAATATTGTAATCGGGGAAAGTGGCGGGAAAACGGCCCAGCACAAAGGGTTCCTCAAATTTTCAACGTAATATGCTGATAACAAAGGAGTAATTCACTTATAGCAGGAGCGCCCCGCCTGTGTCACAATTGTAGTGGCTGATTTATCCGCTTCGTCTTCCTCTTATCAGTCCTCAGGTGACAACATGGTTCAAGAGCTGAGCAACATTCGCCGGGAAGCGCTGCCCAATGGCTTGACCATCATCACCGAGGAAATGCAGCACATTCGTTCGATCTCCATTGGAATCTGGGTAAAAAGCGGCTCGCGCGACGAAGACCCGCAGTGGAATGGTATCTCCCACTTCGTCGAGCACATGGTCTTTAAAGGCACCAAGACGCGCACCGCCGAGGACATCGCCCGGCAGGTAGATTCCATCGGCGGCGGCATGGACGCCTTCACTGCGAAGGAGTGCATCTGCTTCAACGTCAAGGTTTTGGACGAACACCTGCCCATCGCCATGGATGTGCTCAGCGACCTGGTGCTGAACCCGGTATTTGACATCAAGGATATTGGCCGGGAGCGGGGCGTCATTCTGGAAGAGATCAAGATGGATGAAGACAATCCCGACTACCTCGTCCATGAGATTTTTACCCAGAACTTCTGGAAGGATCACCCGCTAGGCAAGCCGATCCTGGGCACCAAGGACACGGTGAAGCGCTTCGAGCAGCCGATCCTGTTTGATTTCTATGGGGAGCGCTTCAATCCCGGCAACCTGGTGGTGTGTGCTGCCGGGCATGTGGACCACAAGCAGTTCGTGGACCTGGTGGTCGAGAAATTCCAGCATCTTAAGTCGAAGCCCAACGGCTATCACACTGCGCCGCCGAAGATTAACCCGCGCATCATCATGCGCAACAAGAAGGCGCTGGAGCAGGTGCAGATTTGCGTGGGAACGCCCGCATACCCCCTGGCCCACCCCAAGCGCTACGGCTCCTACATCCTGAATACCGTGCTGGGAGGGGGCATGAGCTCGCGCCTCTTCCAGAATGTGCGCGAACGCCAAGGTCTGGTGTACGCCATCTATAGCGACCTGAATCCCTATCGCGATACCGGTTGCCTTTCTATTTATGCCGGCACCTCGCGCGAGTCTGCTCCCAAGGTAGTGGGCTCCATTGTTGCCGAACTGCGACGACTGAAGAACGAGCCGGTGCCTGACGACGAACTGCGCCGCGCCAAGGACCAGCTCAAGGGCAGCCTGATGCTCAGCCTGGAGTCCAGCACCGCCCGCATGTCCAACCTGGCCCGTCAGGAGATGTATTTCGACCACTTCTTCGGGCTGGATGAGCTGATCGAGAGGATCGAGTCAGTCACAACGGAAGACATCCGCGCCACCGCCGAAGAGTTCTTCCGCCAGGAGATGCTGGCCGTCACCGTGCTCGGCAACCTCAACGGGCTGAAGATTTCCCGCGACCAGCTCGCCTGTTAATTGACGATTGATGATTGTCGATTGAAAACCTTTAGCGCAATGAGCTACGACCTTGGCGTTAAAGGTTTTCAATCGTCATCTTCAATCGAAAATCGTCAATTCTTCTTGGGGCGGTAGAGTTCCATGGAATGCACGTGGCTGACGATGCCCGTCTCAGGGTTCATTTCGGCGGTGATGCGATAGGTCTCGCGGCGGGCCACGTAGCCCTGGGCTTCCAGTTCCATCACCTTTTTGTGGAAGACGTCGGAATCCCATTCGCTGACTACGATGGTATCGGTCATGGTGAAGCCGTAGCTGGTACTTGGTAGTTGGTATCTTAGCGCCTCTGCAGATTCTACATAAGGCCCGGATAACCGCCGACTAACTACCAGCTACCAACTACTGGGGACGCCGCCACCACCTTCGGTTTGCGCGCAAATGTTGCTCCCAGATTGACCGCAAAGGCCACCACCGCGCTCAGTTCGATCACCGCCGAGACAGGCAAAAGCGACCACGCCCAGGCGGCAAAGCCCTGGTAGGCCAAAGCCTCGCAGGAGACGCGCAGCGTGCAACCCAGGGCCAGCAGCGCCAGCGCCACCAGCATAAGCCGCCTGCTGAACAGCAGGCGCATGCCGGAAAAGGCGGGCAGGATGCGTTGTCCGACGCTGAATACCATCATGGCCAGAAAGCCGACGGTGAGCGCGTGGCGGGAGGCGCCCCACGCCCCCGGCGCGTCCTTGAGCGTGGCCGCCCAGATCCCCAGCCCTGCGGCAATCAACAGCCACATATAAGCCACCCGCACGAACGCTGGAAAGCTGCTGTGCACGCCTTTGATCTTGGGCGGTTGCTGCGGTGGCTCAAACACACGCAACGCCAGGATGGCTACCACACTGCCGGCCAGCAGCAGCACGCTGGCCAGGAGGGTTTTTCCCGCCACGGCGCTTATCACCCCCGCCGTGTTCAGCCCCACCGCCGCCAGCAAGCGGCCGCCTCGGACCTCGCGCAGGCCTAGAAACACCGGCAGCCACCTGGCGCTGAAGCCCCAAACGAAAGGCACCAGAAATCCCCACGTGGAAAGCACCAGGAAGTGCTGATCAAAGGCGGGCGGAAAGGTGGGGGCCATCCCTCGGGTCGCAACCCCGATTGATCCTGCCAGATTGACCGCCAGGTCGCCCAGGAAGCCCAGCGAGGCGATAATGACTACCCAGATCCAGACGTCCAGCTTGTCCTTGCCAGTGTCTTTGGCCTCGTGCCCGGAAACAGCGCCAAGAAAGACCAGGAACGCCAGCACTTCCATCGCCGCTGTCGCCGGCAGCAGCATCCGCCAGTGCCACAGGTACACATTGGCTGCCCAGCGCAGAGCCACGGCCCCGGTCCACAGGCCCCAGCACAGCCACGCCGTCCACAGAGCAAAAGGCTGGGAGGCCCGCCGCAGCTTGGGAATGGAGTAAAAGCCAATCCCCAGGATGAAGCTGCCAATCCAGCCAAAAATCTGAGCGTGCCCGTGGGCTTGAATCCAGGCCGCCGGCACCGAATCAGCGGCGTGCCGGTCGGTGATGGAAATCAGGTTCCAGACGCCGAGAAAGGTTCCCGGCAACAGCATGAAGACCAGCCCGGCGCTGATGTAGGCCATGAGCAGGCGGGAAAGGGCCTTCTCCCGCGCCCGCGTGATCTCGAAGATCTCGCCGGGGGTGAGCGCCCTTCCCTGCTGCACTTCTATGCGTGTAGCCAAGTCTGCCATTGGTTCTACCAGTGTGGGGACAGCCGCCCTCGGCTGTCCGGGCGGGGCGCAGCCTGCCTCTTCGCGGGCAAGATGCCCGCGGGACAGCCGCCGGGGACGGCGGCGCTACAGTTAGTTCCCCCGCTCCATCTCCACCGCCCGCGGGAACAGGATGTTGTTCTCCAGGTGGATGTGCTGGTGCAGGTCGCGCTCGAATTCGTCGAGCGTGCGGTAGAGCGTCTGGAAGCTGACGCAGGCGTCCTGCGGCGCAGTGTAGCCGGCGCTCAGTTCGCGCATTTCGTGTAGCGCCTGGCCGGCGGAATCGTGCTCATGCATCATCATCTGCACCGGATTCTGCACCGTGCCGAACATAGAAGGCACGATCGGACGCCGCTCCAGCACCGCCTCCTCCATGCGGTTGATATAGGGGAACAGTACCTGCTCCTCCTTCATCATGTGCATGGTCAGCTCCTGGGAGAGGCCGGCGAATAACTGCTGAATGCGCAGCAGTTCGGGATGGCGCTGCCCGTGCACGGAGCAGACTTTGGCCAGCAGCGGCTCCAGCCGGTCGAGTTCTTCGCGCGTGTAGGCGTGGTGAGTCTCCACGATGTGGTCAATCAGGTCGGAGAGGAGCTCCGATTTCCAGTCCTTATTGCCGTTCGTGCTCTTGCCCCGGTCCGCTGCCTGCAGCAGCTCAACCAGCTTGTCGGGCGCGACGTTTGCGGCCCGGCAGGCTTCGCGCAACGATTTCCCCCCGCCGCAGCAATAATCAATGCCAAATTTCTCGAATACGCGCGTAGCCGCCGGATTCTCCACCGCCAGTTCGCGCACCGTTTGGTTCAAATCAAAGTTCATGCCGTTGCCTCCTAACAATTCAAACTAGCGGCAGCGGCCGTTTCTGCCCATGACTTTAGTCACGGCGGCAGAAGTTGCGCTGGCCAAACTCAAATCCTTGCTCCTGTGCTACCATGCGCTAACCCTAGACTGAAATTTAACGAGGCTTGACTATGCAGAAGAACAAAGCCGCCTATGCTCTTGTTGTGATCATCGCTGCCATGTTGCTGACTGGCTGCCCCGCCACCAAGATCGGCGACATCCAGAAGGATCC
>JBLMXE010000250.1:0-4338 GCA_050257615.1 Chlamydiota bacterium
AGTTTACCGCAACCGATTCGAATAGCAGATCAATAGACGGCCGCGAGTGATGCACCGCGGGTGTGCGCAGCAGCCGCACCGCCCCGGGCTCCGCCAGCAGGTGCAGATTGGGGGCGGCCACATAAACCACCCCGGGCATGATTTTTTCTCCGTCGGTGGCCTGGTGCACGTGCAGGCTGGTTTTGCGCTCCAGCAATTCTGCCAGAACGCTGCGGTAGTCGGGACTGAGATGCTGCACCACCAGAATGCCGCAGCCGAATTCCTCGGGCAGCGGTCCCAGCAGCCTCGAGAGAGCGCTGAACCCGCCGGCAGAGGCGCCCAGGGCGACGACGTCAAAGTCGCCTTCCGGGTGATGTCGCGGCTCCGTCATTTTACCGGCCGTGATCTCAGATGCAGCGCGCACAGGAGACTCCGGCACCTTCTGCCACGCTTAGCATACCTGAAAGCCGCGGATATATCTGTGACGTGTTGGCCTGGCTTACGCTTTTGCGGCCCTAGGGCGCCACTGCGGACACCGCGCGGAGAAGGGTGAGGTGGGCGGGTCCACCTCGAAGCTCATGCCGCGAAAATCCAAAGTATAGCTGCGAAAGGCCTGCACCGCGCCCTGAGCCAGGACCGACGCCTATTTGCGAGAACTACTGATCAGCCTGCCAGAATCCGCTCCGTCGGCGCGCCGGTCCGGGTCCTCCCTTTACCCTGGACCGGCGCGCTATCCCGCGGCTCAACCCCTTCCTCAACCGTTGTTCTGATTCGCCGGAACCGTGCGCTTCGCCAGCTGCTTCTGGCTGCTGGGATAAACGAAGCGGTAACCGTAATCATCGCCGGGATAGAAGAAGTCCTTGATCCGGGCTATGCCATCCTGCGGTTTGCTCAGATCAACCCGGGTGTGATTGATGCCGCGGACGCGGGACACTGGGGTAGTGGGAATCATGCCGTAAAAGTGATTGCCGCTGGCGTTCCACACGCCGGCCACGTTGCCGCCGAAATGCATCAGCTGCAAATCATATCGTCCTGGAGTCAGAACACAGCCCGGTATCTCCACGGGATGGTTGATGGTCAGCGTCATTCTTTTATTGCCCGTGTTGGCCAGCGCCTGGGGCGCCAGCACTGTTCCCGCCAGAAGAATCCCGAAAGCCATGATTGCCAGATTGCGAAACATATATCACGTCCTTTCTTGTCCCGCTTGGCGCAGGACACCTTCAACCGCCATAGATCATTAGCCCACAGCTGCGATGCCGGGCGCTTTCCTGACCGGCTATGGCCGCAGTTGTGCCGCAATTGCAGTTGCGCAAGAACGATTCAGGCGGAAGGCGGAGGACGGATGTAGCGGGAAGACTTACTCAGCCGAAATTCCAGGGCTGGCGCTGGGTGAAGAACCAGATACTGGCTGAACGCCGGAGCGGCCAGCGCCCGTCCAGCGACTATCAGGGCGAACTCGGGCCCGTCAAAGGTGACGGCAGGAGTCACCGGCGGACGGTTGGCCAGCACATGCTCCACGGGCCCCAGGGGCGCTGCCTGGGCGGAAATCTGCAGCCCTCCCACCAGCAGCAGCGCAGTCAGCAGGACCGCTGCCACCAGCGCCCGCGAAGTGCATCCGGCCTGGGAGTTTCTAGGCATGCACTCTATAAGATGCCGCCCGGCCGCACATTGTTGCTACTCAGCTGCTCTTCAGGAACACCGTGCGCCTGTGTTGTGTTTCGTGAACTAACGCAAAAGCGATTCACCACAGAGACACAGAGTCACAGAGAACAAGAATTTCAGATTGACCTGGAAGGTTTATTGGCAATTGATTCCTGGTGGCGTTTTTCAATCGTCAATCGTAAATCTTCAATCTGAAATTGTTTTCTCCGTGCCTCCGTGGTGAACCTGGTTTTCAATCGTCAATCGTAAATCTCCAATCGCCAATTCCTAGCGGGGGTTAGAAGTTGGCGATCTGGAAATTCAGCACCGCCATGGCCAGCCGGTACCCGTAATTGGCCTGGGTATTGCTGATCTGGGCCTGCGTCTGCTGCAGCTGCGCCTGGCTGAGTTCCACGATGGACGCCAGTCCCAGCTTGTACCGGGTCTGGGACAAATCCAAAGCCAGGTTGGCTTCCTGCAGCAGTTGCTGGGTGACGGCCACGCGGCTGTACGCGGTGCCCGCATTCAGCCAGGCATTGCGCACATCGCGCGCGATCCGGTCCTGCAGATCGCGCAGTCGCTGCTGCGCCGCCTGCGCCCTCAGCTGCGCCTCGTGCGACTGGGCGGAGTAGAGGAAGCCGTTGAACACCGGCACCTCCACGTTGATCCCCACCGCGCCGTACCAGGGCGCCAGCGCGACGTTGCCCGCCAGCGGCGTCGAGCCCACCACTCCCAAACCGCGAATCGTGGGCAGCAGCTGATCGCGCTGCGCCAGGTGGTATTTCTGCGCCGCGCGGTAGCTGTAGTCCAGCGCCGCCAGTTCCGGCCGCTTGGTCATGGCCTCCGCTGTCAGTTGGTTGATGTCGGGGGGCGGCGGCACCAGCGGCGTGGTTTCCTCTGCCAGGTCGTAGTTGTGCAGCGTGGCATAGCCGAGCAGGGCCGAAAGATTGGCCATCGCCGCCAGGTCGTTATTTTGTGCGTCCAGCAGGAGGAGCTTGGCCTGCGCCAGGTTGACCTGGGCGAAGCTGACGTCCAGCGAGGACTTCAGCTTGCTGTTGAACAGGGCCTGCACCAGGTCAGCCACGGTCTGCCGCTCGCTCACCGTCTGCTGCGCCACCTGCAGCACCGCCCGCGTCTGCAGGGCGTTGTAAAAGGCCTGGTCCACCGCCAGCTTGATCTGCAACTGCGTGGCATAGGCGTTTTCGTTTTCCGCTTTCTCCTGCAGGCTGGAGCTGGCCACCAGGTTGCGGGTGCGGCCGAAGTCGGTGATCAGCTGCGTGACCGTGGTTCCGGCCGCCGCCCGCGGATAGATGATGGGATTGTTAAGTCCGCCGGCGGTGATGCGGCTGTTGTCTTGCGAGTCCACCCCGGTCACGTCTACCACCGCCGTCGGCCAATAAGCCGAACGGGTCTCGCGCATCACCTGGTGCGAGGCCAGCGCAATCAGTCGGCTCACCGTGATGCGGGGATTGTTCTTGATGGCCAGTGCCTCGGCTTCGCTGAGCGTCAGGCGCGGATAGACCGTGCCCGGCGCCTGCGCCGTCTGTCCGGGTGGTGTGGGCATGGCCGTCTGACCGGCAGGTGTCTGCCCGGAAGCCGCAGGCGCGGCTGTTGATTGTCCCGAAACCGGAGCGGTGCTCCCATCCTGGTTCGAGGCTGACGCCGCGGCGCCGGCCCGGCCCGCCACCTGGGCCAGCAGCAACACGCTGGCCCGCGGCGCCGGAGCATTGGGCAGCCCCGGCTGCGCTGCGCTCCAGGCAGCCACCGGGGTCAGCAGCAGTACGGCGTAGCTTACCAGCCGCTGCGCGCTCACGCTTGCGCCTCCGCGCCCGTGTTCAGCTCTTCCTTGCGATGGAAGTAAACGTAAGCCGCGGGCACCAGGTACACCGTAACCACCACCGAAACCAGCAGCCCCCCGATGATGGCCTGGGCCAGGGGAGCATAAGCTTCGGCGCCCGTGCCCAGCTTCATGGCCATGGGAATGAGGCCGATGATGGTGGCCAGCGAGGTCATGAGAATGGGACGCAGGCGAATGCGGCTGGAAGTAGCGGCCGCCTCCGCCATATTCATCCCTTCTTTCCGTAAGTTGCGCGCGAATTCTACAATCAGAATGCTGTTGGAAACCACGATGCCCACCATCATCACCACGCCCATCAGCGACATGATGTTCAAGGTGGTGCCGAGCACGAGAAGGATGAGTAACACGCCGGCCACCCCGGGCGGAATGGCGAGCAGGATGATGAAGGGGTCGAGGAACGAAGCGAATTGGGCTACCAGAATGAGGTATACCAGGGCGATAGCCAGGACCAGGCCGATGCCGAAGCTCTTGAACGACGCGCGCATGCCCAGCACAGACCCGCGCAGGTTCACACGCACGCCCTCGGGCAGATGGGTGCCGGCGACGATTTTGTCTATGGCGCCGCTGATATGGCCCAGGTCTTCGCCGGCAGGAGCCACATAAACATCGAACTCGCGGTCAAGCTGGTAGTGGTCCACTTCGGTGGGCGATTGAATGGGCCTGATGTTGACCACGTTCTCCAGGGGCGTGGAGGCGCTGCCGTCGGCGGCCCGCACCGGGATCTGTTCCAGGTCGCTAAGGGTGTGGATCTGGTCCTCAGGGTATTGCACGGTGAGCATATAGTCGTTGCCCGTTTTCGGATCTACCCAGTAGCTGGGCGCGATCATGCCGTTGGAAGTTAAAGCAGTAATGACGTTGTC